>JBBRHB010000127.1:0-10245 GCA_038223355.1 Chloroflexales bacterium | reverse complement strand
CATCCACCGCGACGTCCACGCCCACTGTTGCACTGCCAACCGGAGTGGTCGCAGAGAAGAGACCATTGCTATCTGTGAACCCCGCGTACCGCACCGCTCCGCTATCATAGTGGACGATAACCGCCACCGGGACGTTAGTCTGTGGGCTGCCGTTCACAATCAACTGTGCGCAGATGAGCTCATCCGTGTTTTGTGGGGGTCGTGCGTTCGTAACCCATGCTTGCGCCCCCTCCACCTGTGGTGGTGGGTTGTCAGTACAGGAGCTACGCGCGCTCTGGGTTGGCGTTGGCGGCGGTATCGTCGCGGTCGGGGTTGGTTCCAGCGTTGCTGTTGGTTCGGGAGTTGGCGTATCCGTCGCAGTCGGAATGGGCGGATCCGTCGGTGTTGGTGTGGGCGGATCCTGGCGGACACTCGGCATATAAACCGACGTAAGTGCCGAGTCTGCCAAAACAAGTGTGGTGCCGAGCACAAGGAGGAGGGCTATGAAGACAACAGACAGCCGACGATGCATGTGGATCTCCTTCTATCAAAAGGTACTGTATGGTGCGTGGACCTCTGCTATCCCCTGGTCACGCTGTACTCGCGACCTGTGGCAAGTGGCTGATAAAGTGATAGCTGCCCGAACTAATTTCAAATAGTGCGCGGTCAGCATCTTGGCAAACAAAACGTACACCCTCTGCCTCCCCTGCCGCCTCAGCCCCTTCGGCCACATCGCTTGCAGCCTTGGCGGGAATAGAGACGGTCGCCGTCGTATTAGCTGGAATCATCACCTCTAACGAGAATACATCGCCCTCCAGCCGCCATGCGCTGATAATCTTGCCACGGATCGAGGCGTATTCTGCTCTTGCAGAGCTCAGCCCGGCTCCAGACTGAGGCCGGATCAGGATGTGCTGATAACCGGGCTGGATTCCTAGCGGGTTGATAAGATACTCACAGCGTAAACCGAAGGGATGGAGATCTGCTGACATCACGTGTGCTGCTCCTCGTTGAACCGGGATGATTAGCCTGCAGTTTTTGAAACCATCTCACGTTTTACGTAAGGTCGCGCCATCATACCATGCTGCTGCAGGAGCCCTGCCACCTTGCAGACGTTGTACCAATGACCTAACGCTTATTCGTCCACGTCGCGGAGAATCTGCGCGTAGAGCGGTTGGGCGATAAAAAAGCCAGCGTGACTGATCAGATCGTCCATGAGGGGACGGATCAGGGGGGACCAAGCTCTCGCGTTTGGCTTTTGCCAGGACACCCAGCAAGCCGCGGATGGGAATTCCCAAAGCGGCTCCATGGTACACGGCCTCTGGAATATAGAGCTGTTGGAGAAGTTGGAGCTGGTTGATCGCCGCAAGGTTGATGATCGGCGAGGCATTGATCACGGTTGCGTCCATCGTCTATCCAGGACGACAGGCCGGCATGCGGATGTACAGCTAACGAAGTGGCGCGATGGGACGTGACTGGCCGCACGTCAAGCATGAAATAGGGTTATGAGACAGGTCAGCGGCTAGCTCTTGCCGCAGTTCCTGCTCGGTCAACCCAACGTCCCGGATTTCAATGACCATGGTTCCAGGCTCTGAGTTCAAATGCATGACTTTATCTCCTCGTGGCGATGAGCGTCAGCCTACACCTCAAGAGGACAAAATTCCACGCTTGTGAGAGTCAAGGTTGTTTCGCAACCATCTACGCAGCTAAGCGGCCAGATATTCTGCCATGGCGCGGCCACTGACTGGCTCGGCTTCCTTGTAGAGATAGCAGGCGACGGCACGGTCCGCATTGGTGTGGTACAGCGGCGGGGGAGCGGCATGGCATTCGGCCATCACGAAAGGGCAGCGATCGGCGAACTTGCAGCCTTGCATGCTCCTGGCCGACACACTCGGTGCTGCGGCTTTGGCTTCGACGTCCGGCTCGCCGCCCCATTGGAGGTCGGGGTCTGGCAAGGGGATCGAGTTGACCAGCAGGCGGGTATAGGGGTGTTGTGGGGCCTTGATCACCTGCTCGACACTGCCCACTTCAGCCACCGCGCCCCGATAAAGGATATAGATGTTTTCACTGATTTGATAGGCGGTCGTGAGGTCGTGGGTAATATAGATTAGGGAGATGCCCATCTCACGCTTAAGCTTCATCAGGCTTTCCAAGATTGTCGCCCGCAAGGAGGCGTCTACCATCGAGACCGGCTCGTCGGCCAGGATAATCTTGGGGTTCAGCAGGAGGGCGCGCGCCACCATAATACGCTGCCGTTGGCCGCCGCTGAGCTGGTGCGGATAGCGTCCGAGCGTGTCCTCGGGCTGGAGGCCGGCCAGGCGCAAACTGTCCGCAATGAGCTGCTGCGCCGCTTCACGCGATGCAGCCAGATGAAAGTTGTGCACCGGGGTGGTGAGCACTTGATCGACCTTATAGAAGGGATTGTAAACCTCAAACGGGTCCTGGAAAATGGCCTGGACCTGACGGCGAAAAAGTTTGCGGTCCTGCCGGTTCATTTTAGCCAGTTCCTGGCCGCCGAAATGGATCGCGCCGGCCGACGGCTGGATAATGCCCAAAAGCAGACGCGCCAGCGTGGTCTTGCCACTGCCACTTTCGCCGGCAATGGCGGTGATGGTGGGCTTCTCTTCCTTGATGATCAGCGAAATATCATCCACAGCAACGGTGCGCCGTTTGCTGAAGAGGCGATCACCAAAGACCTTAGTGACGTTGAGTGCTTCCAGTCGTGGCATCAGCCGTGACCCCCATTGCTAGACATACAGGACACAGGGGCAAGCCGACCTCGTCCCTGTTTGCCGGCTTGACATTAGTATAAGTGACAGGCGACCCAACGCTCCGGTTTGATCTCGACCAGCGGCGGCACGTCAACCGCACAATGCGCCATCATGCTGGGACAACGCGGATGAAACATGCAGCCCGAAGGCGGCGCCAGCAAAGAAGGCGTCAAGCCTGGGATACCCTTGAACACCTCTTTGGATTGGAGTGTTGGCAGGCTGCCGATCAGCAAGCGCGTGTAGGGATGGAGCGGGTCCTTGAAAATATCGCGCACCGGTCCCACTTCTACTAGCTTCCCGCCATACATTACGCCAATCCGGTTGACGAACTGCGCCATCAGCCCCATATCGTGGCCAACCAAAACGATGGCGGCGCCCAGCTCCTTCTGCACGCGGCCAAGCGTTTCCATGACTTGGCGCTGCACCACCACATCTAAGGCGCTGGTGGGCTCATCGGCAATGATCACTTTGGGCTTCAAGAGGATACCCATAGCGATACAGACGCGCTGTTTCATCCCGCCGCTGAGCTCGTGCGCATAGGCTTCCATGATGTCGGCGCGGAGGTCCACCGAGGCGAGCACCGTGTGGATGTGGCCATCCAGGGTGGCCTTGGAGTCGGTCAAGCGGTGGGCGCGAACGGTATCACGGAGCTGTTCACCAATTTTCATCATCGGGTTGAGCGAGTTCATGGCACCCTGCGGAATGAGCGAAATGTCGGCAAAGCGCGCCTTGCGCATGGCCTCTTCCGACAGGCGCAGCAGGTCGACACCGTTCAGCAGCACTTCCCCGCCCTCGATGATGGCGGGTTCGTGCAACAGCCGCATCAGGCTGAGCGCAGTCGTACTTTTGCCGGAGCCGGACTCGCCCACCAGGCCCAGCCGCTCGCCGGGACGAAGAAAAAAGCTGACACCGTTCACCGCGCGCACCGGGCCGGCCGCGGTCTGATAGCGGACGCGCAGGTCGCGCACTTCCAGCACGTGGATGTCGCGGTCTAGGACTCGGTCGCCGACCATGTTGATCTGCACTTCGCTTCCCATGCTTCTCCTATTCAGTCGAGACCGGTCGGCAAGCACCGAGCGTCCCAGCAGCGTGGCGCGTTCCTAGCCGCGATCGGCACCCCGGAGCCGCGGATTGGCGTATTTGTCCAGCGAGATGCTGAGCTGGAACAAGCCGGCGAAGATGATGGCGAGGGTCACGATGGGTGGACCCCACCACCACCACATCCCGCGGAACAAGGCCTGGTACTTGAAGGCGTAGAACAGCGTACGTCCGATCGTGGGAACGTTCTGTGGACCGAGACCCAGCACTTCCAGACCGACGGAAGTCAGGATACCGCTGCTAACTGCGCCCACAAAGGACGCCGCCAGATAGGCGGTGAGGTTGGGCAGAATCTGGAGCATGATGATCTCGAAGTCGTTCGCGCCCGAAAGCCGGGCTACTTCCACAAAAAGCCGATTACGTAGGCTGAGCGTCTGCGAGCGAATCACGCGCGCCGGTAGCGGCCATGCCAGCAGCCCCACGATCAGCGCCATGATCTCCACCGTGACGACCCGCACATACGCCGAAACGGTGATCAGGATCGCCAGCGCCGGGATCACCAGCATCACGTCGGCGAAGCTACTGAACAGCGTGTCCGCGTAGCCCCCGTAATAGCCTGCGAACAAGCCGATGCACGTGCCGATAACAAGGCCGACGGCACCGGCCAGAAAGCCAATTTTGAAGGTATTGGGGATGCCGATCACCATCACCGCGAACATGTCGCGACCAAGGCCATCGGTCCCCAGCGGGTCCTTCACAGTCGGGCGGAGATTCAGCGGGTTGGCCCCCATCTCGGCCCGTTTGGGGCTCGTGAGTTGTGAGCCGACGACGCCGAACAGGTAGAGCGCCAGCAGCAGCAACAGCCCAAAGGTGAAGGTGCGGTTATTCTTGAAGAACGCGAGCCCCCTGCGCGCCATGCCCCAGCGAGTCGATCCGGCGTTGTACGACGTCGTTCCTGGTAATGTTGCTGTCTTCATGAGCCTGAACTCTCCGCCACATACGTCACACGCGGATCCAGCCGCGGGTAGATGAGGTCGATGATTAGCACGGCCAAGCCAACCGAGACCGCCAGAATAAGCGTAATGCCCTGAATGACCGTGTAGTCGCTGTTGACGATCGCCATATAGAGCTGGTAGCCAAGCCCCGGGTAGGAGAAGACGATCTCGACCAGGATCGCGCCGGAAACAACGTAGCCCAGGGCAATCGCCAGGTGCGTCAGCTGGGGTGGGATAGCGTTGCGCACCGAATACCACCACATGATGCGCCGTCGTGGGAGACCCTTGGCCTCGGCCAGCAGCATGTAATCTTCGCCGATCGTGTTAACGATCAGCCCGCGCATAGTCAATGCCCAGGTGCCGAGGCTGGTGAGAATGATCGACATGGCCGGCAGCACGGCATGGCGCGCGATGCTACTGATGTAGTGCCACGTAAACGTATGTGGAACGCCGCTATCATAGGCGCCCGTCATGGGGAACAGTCGCGAGGTAAAGGCAAAAATATACAGCAGCAGCATGGCCATCAGATAATATGGCAGCACGCCCCCGATCATGGTTAGCGGGAGCACCGCTTTCAGGAGCCGGGGTGTGCCCTTCCACGCCATCAGCGCACCGACGGTAATACCCAAGCCAAAGGTAATCAACACACTGACCCCGATCAGCCCGATCGACCAACCGATCGCCGGACCGATGATGTCCCACACTTTCGCCGGGTAGGCGGACAAGGATTCGCCGAAGTCAAGCCGAACGGTATTCCACATATACTTGCTATATTGGATAGCGAGAGGCTCATCGAGTCCAAAGCGCTTGCGATAGGCCTCGAACATGGCTTGGCCGTTCTCAATACCGGCGCTGGCATTCGCCATGCGGGACGTGATGGCACCGATCGGGTTGCCCGGCGCCAGACGCGGGATGAAAAAGTTGAACGAAGCGGCGACAAATACGACCAGGAAAAACATGCCAATGCGCCGTGCGAAGTAGCCGAGGTCTATGCCGCGCATATCAGCCACCTTCCTTAAAAACGACAGGATACCCACAACCCGCCACTCGACCGCACGAGCGGCGGGTCGCGACGATCATCCAGCTATTGGGCGGGCTTCAACTCGACCAGTTGACGCAGGAAGTGTTCCCAGTGACTCGGCGGCTGGACGTAGTTATGGTCCGCCGACGGCCAGTTGGTCCAGTAGGTTGTATTCCACAGCACAAATGCGGGTGTTTGAACCAAGGGGATGTCGGGCATCTCGTCCGCCCAGATCGTCACCGCCTGCTTCATCAGGTCCACAACCTTCGGGTCCCCCACCGGCAGGCTGCCCATCTGGCCGATCAGTGTCGAGTATTTGTCGTTCGACCAGCGTCCGGCGTTGTTGGTGTTGTCCACGTACTCGGTGCCGGCCGTGCCGACCGGATTAACCCATTTCTTGTCATAGCGTTGCATCCCGAACCAGGGCTCGATAACGCTGCCGCAGCCGTCCCAGTCCGTGGCGGCCTCGAACTTGCCGCGCCCGGTCTGATCGCGGAAGATGCCCCATTCCAGGGTCCGTAGCGCGGCATCGATGCCGTCTGCGTTCAACTGCTGCACGACCATCCGCGCCCATGGCTCCATGAACGGTGGCGCGACAATGTTGAGCGACAGATTCTTGCCATCCGGGCCGACATATTTACCCGAGCCGGCGTCCAATTTGTAGCCCTGCGCCTCAATCAGCTTGTGCGACTTGTCCAGGTTAAACTCGCCGATCGGGGCGATAATGTCTTTGATTGCATCCTGGTAGGGCCGCAAGGCCTTATAGTCAGGGAAGATGAAGCTGGATGTCGCGCCAGCGCCTTCGTTGACCACATCCACAATTTGCTGGCGGTTCATGGCGTAGGAAAGCGCCCAGCGCATCTCCTTCTTGTCCCACGGCTTCACTGTGGTGTTTACTGTGAGCATGCGCGGGCACGGATCAATCCACCCAATCGGCGGCTTGTCGGTATAGGAAAGTAATTTCGGGTTCTGTGCCTGCAGCGACTTCAAGATGCTCGGGGTCGCCGGGCCGCCGATGTCGGAGTCATTGCTCGCAAGCATCTGATTAGCGGTCGCATCATCCCCGACCCACGGTCGCCGGATCTCTAGCGGTGCCGGGAGTTTGAAAGCGCCGGTCTTAGCACCCCACCAGTTGTCGTTACGTTTGTAGTCGAACTCAGTCGATGAGAAACTCTTGACAATGTACGGGCCGCTGAAGATTGGCGCGCCAGTTTTCAGGTCGGCCGGGTTCTTGAACGTCACCGGGTCCTTGCCTTCCCAGATGTGTTTGGGGAGCGGGACGATGGCCTGCGAGGTTGTGCCCGCCAGGTTCTCCATCACAAAGCGCGGGTTGGGTCCGGTCAGGGTGAACTTGATCGTGCGATCATCGACTGCCTCAACCGACTTGACCCATTGCTTGACCGTGCCCGACCAGTTGAGCTGCGGCGCATACTGCTTGAGCAGGTTAATGGTGAAGACGACGTCATCAGAAGTCAGCGGTTTGCCGTCACTCCACGCGGTGCCCTGCCGCAACTTGACCGTCCACTCATCCAGCGTCGTATTATTACTATAACTCTCCGCCAGCCAGCCATCAATCTTGCCCGTCTCATAGTTCAACATGAAAAGGGGCTCCATCATGTTCTGGTTCATGCCCTGGAGGATGAACGTGCCGGGGATGTACGGGTTCCAGATGTCCGGTGCCGGGATGTTGACGTTGGAGGGAATGACGAGGATATCTTTGCGGGCCACCGTGCCGCCCGTGCCGCCGGATGCCGGCGCAGCCGTTGCGGCGACCGCGTCAGTTGCCGCCGTAGTGGCGGCCACAGCTGGCGCAGCGGTTGCGACCGGCGCGTCAGTTGCCGCCGTAGCAGCGGCCACAGCTGGCGCAGCGGTCGCGGCCGGCGCAGCTGTAGCCAGCGGTGCGCTCGTCGGCGCAACCGTCGCCACCGGCGCGCCACCACAGGCCGCCAGCAGCACAATCAGAACCAGTGTCCCGCGCCATCGCCTTTGCATCGTTGCCTTCCTTTCGTCTAAGAAGCTACCGGTTGTTTAGAATGTCTGCGCTCGTCCACCAGTCTTTGGTGCGCGGTGATAGCACCACTGCCATCACCGCATCCAGCGGACGCCCTCAGGCCGAGTGTTGAATAAAGCGTGTAGTGAGCGCTTTGAGCCCACAGTACGTGGCGAACTCCTCTCCTGAATAATCCACAATAAAGAACACAGGTCTTTGATATGGGTCATCAGATCGGAGGGCGTAAGCAACGACGACCGTGTACACTCTCCCAAGGAAAAAATGCTTTGAGGATAGAGGCCCCCGGAGCACTCCAGAAGGCAGGAACACATGTCCCTACAGAATTTACTATACACCTCCTGTCAATGGCATTATCTCCAGTTTCCAGAGACCTTAGGAGTTAGCGGATAGCCAAGCGACGAAGCGACACCAAGGTGACTATACGCCCTTTGTTCAGGAGGTGCAGGATGTCGACCTTGGCGTCGGCGCAGCGTCGCCAATTGGCCCCGGTGCTGTCCACGATTGTGCTCCACGCCCGTCAGTTTTCGACCTGGCGTGACATTGCAGCATGTCAGATACTTAAGGTTGCCAGCCGGGAATTGGCAGGCGAAAAGCATGGATTTGCTCAAGATCATTGACGGTGATGTATAAGCGACCATCAGGCCCAATATCCAGCGAGCCGCGACCACCCTGGCCGGTGGCAAACACCAGCGTCGTGCCTGTCGCGTCCGTACGAAAGACGAGCTGGCCCAAATTATTCCTACATTGCGAGTTCCAAAACACAGTGCCACTGCGGTCAACACGGCTTGTCACGTCAGACATAAAGCAGCTAATGCCCGACGGTGGAGTAAGCTTGGTAATAGCTGGCAGCGGGCTCATCGCCGCTACAGCCGGCGTGCTTCGCGTGGCAACGGCTGCAGCCGGCGTGTTTGGCGTAGCAGTTGCTGCCGGCGCGCTTGGCATAGCAGCGGCAGCCGTCACAGGAGGCACGGTCTTTTGGGGCTCCACGACGACCTGAGCACACGCTGTCAATAGACCCAGCACAGCGACGATTCCCGCAGTGCCTAGCCAAGAGCTGCGGTCATATCGTACTAATTGTCGTAGCTGTTCTGTCATCACTCTTCTCCCTGTCAAAAGGGGGCGGACCATACATCATGGAAGCCTCCTGGTCGGCATCGGATATATAAGCCTTATACCATATCTAGGGTGGGTTATAATCGACACAATGAGCATCTGTTTTATCGACGGAGCAATGACCATGTCCGATCACATTCCAGGACCGGTCTATCGTCTTCAAACGCCTCGCCTAGTCATCCGCTGCTGGCAGCCGCAGGATGCCACGCTTCTCCAGACAGCGGTCGAGCAAAGCATTGACCATCTCCGTCCGTGGATGCCCTGGGTCCACACTGAACCTGAAGCGCTTCAGGAGAAAATCAATCGCCTCCGCCGCTTCCGCGGCCTGTTTGATCTTGGCCAGGACTTCATCTATGGCATCTTTAATCCGGATGAAACGCTGGTGCTGGGTGGTACCGGGCTCCACCCACGGGCCGGTGAAGGAGCCAGGGAGATTGGGTACTGGATTCATCAGGGCCATCTCAACCAGGGCCTAGCCACGGAAGCAAGCGCCGCGCTAACAAAGGTGGCCTTCGAGGTCGAGCAACTCCGGCGGGTCGAGATTCACTGTGACCCGGACAATGTTCGTAGTGCAACGGTGCCACGCAAGCTCGGCTTCGCCCATGAAGCAACGCTACGCCAGCGCACCCCTTTTTTGGACGAACACCCCCGTGACCGAATGATTTGGAGCCTGCTAGCAACCGATTATGGTGGTAGCCCGGCGGCCCTAGCTGATGTGAAAGCGTTGGATGTGATTGGGCGTCGCCTTCTCTGAGATCAGGTATCCAGAGCTGCGACTTCTCTCTCACCCGTGAGGCTGCTTGACCCACTTTTGGCTCCATGCTATACCTATCCGTACATCATGCGAACCTTGGCCATCGCAGCCGATGAGCCAAGCAGGCAGCGAGGCAATGCAGTGCGAACATTAGTATGGGAAGGTCCGCGTGTCATGAACATGCGCGACCAGACGGAGCCGGACCCTCGTCCGGATGAAGCCCTGATCAAGGTTGCCTTTGCCGGCATCTGCGGCTCCGAGCTTAGTGGGTATCTCGGACACAATGCCCTCCGTGTTCCACCCTTGATCATGGGTCACGAGTTCTCTGGCGAGATCGTCGCGCTTGGGCCATCATCCGCCGCGCACCAGCCAGCTCTAACCGCAGGTCAGCACGTAACTGTGAACCCGATGCTAGCCTGTGGCAACTGCGACTTCTGCCAAGCCGGTCATGAACACCTCTGTAACACGCGCCAGCTGGTAGGAGCTGCCCGCCCCGGTGCCTTTGCCGAATACGTTAGTGTCCCCGTCCAAGCCATCACCCCGCTCCCGGCGGACTTCCCACTAAG
>JBBRHB010000126.1:0-10248 GCA_038223355.1 Chloroflexales bacterium | reverse complement strand
TCAAGCCCAGATTACGCAGCATCTCACTCATCTGGCCTGCCCCTACCAGTGCGTCGTCGGTCGTACTGCCGCCCACCGCCGCTGCTAGAAGGTCGTTGGCCTCGAGATTTCTGCTTTCGTTTATCACCAAACGTAGCCATTCGCGATGCTGATCGTTGAGTGTGCCCAGGTGCGCATAAGCGAAGATCATAATCGGAACCTTCATCACGCTCGCGCCCGAGAAGACCGTATCATCATGATAGCCGATCGACTCGCCCGTCATCATGTCGTAGGCATACAACCCTGCGACGCCATGCCAAAGCGTGGCGTGCTGTTCAAGCACATGCTCAAGTTCACCCAGTTTAGGATGCGGCGGTTCGACGACATTGGTGGTGAGCGTGATGCTGGTAATGGTTGAGTCGGTCAACGCGGTTGTTATACGGTCGGCTGCCGCTGGCAGATCAAGCGACAAGCCGGGACGCGCGGCGAAGGTAAAGGTCTGGGTTAATGCTTTCGCATCCGACAGCACACTGGTTGCCGCCGGCACCTCGACCTTCGGTCGTTCTTGCGCAAGTCGATCAAGGATTTGTTGCCGGTTGACTTGCGCACGCAGGGGCAGTTTGACCGTGCGCTGCTGACCGGCCCGACTGGCCTGCGTGACCAGCGTATCAATTGCCGGGAGCGTGAGCACATCGCCAGCGTTGATCGTAAACACGTCATGGACGGCATGGACCTGGATCGGCCGGTTGAGTTGGGCGAAGGACGCAGCGACTACCGCCCGCGCTTCTTCGATGGTTAATCCGCCCACCGGTACCCCGGCAACCTCGCTGGCTTCAGCAAAGCTCCACGGCTGTGGAGTGGGTGTAGGTGGGACCGGCATGGAGGTCGCGGTGGCTGTTATCGACGGTGCGGCAGTAGCCGGGGGCGTGGCTGTGCTTGACGGCAACAGGGCTGCCGTTGGATGGCGCCGCACAGTGCCGGCCGGGGCCAGCAGCGGAAAAGCCATCAGGGCCAGCACAAACAGACCACCGATCATCAGAACGATTTTTTGACGCATTAAACCTGACCAACATAGTTTGGCAAACTAGAGTAGTATAATCTGCTCAAGTAAAAACAACAAGGAGTGGCGATGGCGCCGATCATCGAGTGTGTGCCGAACTTTAGCGAAGGGCGCCGGTCCGAGGTCGTTGCAGCGATTGTGGCGACCATTCGGCAGGTGGGCGAGGTCCGAGTCTTGGACGTGAGCTCAGATGCCGATCATAACCGCTCGGTCGTCACCTTCGTTGGTAGCCCTGCTGCGAGCGGTGAAGCGGCCTTTCGCGCCACGGAAACTGCTAAAAGGCTAATTGATCTGCAACACCATCAGGGTGCTCATCCACGCCTCGGTGCGACGGACGTTATCCCATTTATTCCCATTCGAGGCGTCACAATGGCCGAGTGTGTGGCGCTGGCCCGCGCCGTCGGGCAGCGCATTGGCAGCGAGCTTGGCATTCCGGTTTATCTCTACGAAGAAGCAGCCACCCGCCCGGAACGGCGTAATCTGGCCGATGTGCGCAAAGGTGAATACGAAGGCCTCCAGGCGACGCTGGGTCATGACCCTGCGCGTGACCCGGATTTCGGGCCGACGACCTTGAGCGGGGCCGGCGCGACGGTCGTGGGAGCGCGCCCACCGTTAATCGCGTATAACGTATACTTGAATACGACGAATGTCGCGGTGGCCAAGGCCGTCGCGAAGGCGATCCGCGGCAGCAGCGGCGGCTTACTGGCGGTGAAGGCGCTGGGCCTGTTGGTCGATGGCCGCGCGCAAGTCTCGATGAATCTGACCGACTTTCGTACCACGCCCCTGCCACGCGTCTGGGCGCTGATTAAGGCGGAGGCAGCGCGTTACGGGGCAGTGCCGACCGAGAGCGAGGTAATCGGACTGATCCCGGAGGATGCACTGCTGGATGTCGCCGAAGCGAGCTTGCAACTCAACCGCTTCAGCCGTGATCAGTTGCTGGAGCGCCGGCTAGCAGCCTTCGAGCAGACGGGGAATTGAGGATCTTATGGATGCGGTAAGTTGGTTAACCTTTGTGCTGATCGCAGCGCTGATCGTGGTTATTATCATCGGTATTTTGCGCTTCTGGAAAAGTGAACTCAACATGTCGGATGAGGAGATTGCGCTCGAAAAGCGGATCTCGATCTTGAACGAAGGCCAGGCGAACCGGCGCCGCGATGACGAAATTGTACGACTCCTACGCGGGGACGAGCAGCGTGTCATTGGCGATGATGACCCCCGCTAAGTAGCTGGCTGTCGCCCCGTGGGCTACTGTGTAGCGATCAAATTGCCCGATTCATAGCGGTGTAGACCAAGGTAAAAGACGCCGACTGCTGCCGCGCTAAAGCCCATGGTGAAGATCCCCAGGCCAAGTAGCATCCCCCAGGAGAAGCTGTGGAGGAGTTGCACCGGCACATAGGCAATAAAGCCAGCCGGAATGATTGTAAACAATGCAACCTTCACGATGCCATTAAAGATCACCGTTGGATAGGTTGAGAAGTTAATCAAGGCGGCGACGAGCTGTGCCCCTAAGCCTTCCGCATTGCCCAGCCAAAATGCCAGGCTTTGGGTCAATACCGTAAAGGCGACGACCAGCACCGCTCCGGTGAGCATGCATAGCACGAACAGTCCCAGCTGTGCCGGACGCGGCTGAATGATGACGAGGTAGGCTCCAAGTCCAAAGGCCACATCGCCTGGCGCTGTTAGACTCATGGTGCTGATCAGCACATGTAGCAGCACGGGCTTCGGCAGAGGCAGGTAGACATCCAGTTGTCCCCGCGCGATAATGCCGGCCAAGCGGGTCGCATTGCCGCAAATCGTCGTCGCCAGGCCAAAGGCGGCCGCTGTAATGGCCCACAGCGTCACGATCTCGGTGCGCCCCCAGCCTGCCACCAGGGGGAAGCGTGTAAAATAGGCCAGCCAAAAAATAAGCCAGATGACGTCGTTGAGTAACATCGCAAACATCTGGCTCACGAACGATAACCTGTATTCCAGAGCTCCCTGGGTATTCGCTAACACGTAGCCCCAGATAAATCGCCCATAGTGCTGTTTGATCGAGCTTTTGTTTATCATCACGTACCAACCGTCCTCATCCGCCCTGCGTGCTCACGAAGCGTAGGCCGATGCGGTAGAGCAAGAGCAGCGGCAGCAAGCCGACGACTGCAATCGCTAGATTTGCGCCCAATGCTGCCAGCCAGACGGGCAAGTCTGGATGGACGAACAACCGAGCCGGGTAGTAAACCAGGTATTGGAAGGGCAAGGTGCGCGCTATACGCCCTAACCACTCAGGATAGGCGCTAAGCGGAATCAGCATGCCCCCCAGGATCATAAATGCCCTGCGATAGAGCAGGTGCAGGCCAAAGGTATCTTCGATCCAAAACGATGTCAGCGAGATCGCAAAGGTCCAAATCCAGTCACCGACAAAAGAAACAAGGGCAATCGAGCAACTCATTAAGACACCCATCGGCGAAAGCTGAATTGGGCCGACGACGACCAACGCAACGACCATCCCTACCAGCAGATACAGCGTAAAGCGCAAGAGTCGTTCGCCTAGCCCAGCCCCCAAATGAAACAGCGGGTAGGGGAGTGGTCGTCCCAACCGGTAGGCGATATCACCGGAGCGCACCTCGCTATCGACCTCGAGCTCCCGTGCATTAGCGGCCGATAACATCAGCGCTTCGGTAAAGACCAGGTACCAGATCAGTTCCTGGATCGTAAACCCCGTAGCGACCAGAACATTTTTCCCCAGATTCGTCGCGTGCCACAGCTGAGTAAAGGTAAACAGAATCAAGATCAGGAAGAGCGTGCGTAGCAACAGCTCACCTACATAGGCCAAGCGCGAGCGTAGGGTAATGCATAACACTGCCCAGACCTTGCCTGTCGTGAGCAGGAGGCCGCCGGGTCGCCGTAATGTTTGTCCTTCAATCGTCATGGAGCGCGTGAGCCTGATCACGATACATCGCGGCAATAATCTCTTCCAGCGGTGCATCCTCGATTGTAATGTCTGCGACCGGCAGCACAGCCATCAGCGCGGCCACTGCGCGCTCGATCGGTTGTACATCAGTATCAACTTCGAGCTTGAGCCCGTAGCCTTTGGCCTTGACTACTTCGACACCGGCCAGCAACGGTACTTGCATGTCGGCGTCACGTAGGCGTAGATCGATGACTTTGCGCCGCAAATAGCGTCGTCGCAAGGTACTAACACGATCATCAAACATCACAGTGCCCTGATTAATGACCACGACCCGCTTGCACAGGCGCTCGATATCGCCGGCATCATGCGAGGTTAAGAGTACGGCTACACCTTCGTTGTGGTTCATCTCACCAATCAGGCTACGAATCGTCTGCTTCGCAATCACATCCAGCCCGATCGTCGGTTCGTCGAGAAACAAGATCTGCGGACGATGCAGCAGCGCTGCCGCAATCTCGCAGCGCATGCGTTGGCCGAGCGACAGTTTGCGTACGGCCGTAGCGAGTAACGGCTCAAGCTCGAAGCGCCGCACTAATTCGGCTCGGCGTTCGCGGTAAGCCGCGGGTTTAAGCTCATAGATCCGGGCCAGCAGATCAAAGGTTTCACCGGCGGGCAAGTGATACCACAACTGTGAGCGCTGGCCAAAGACGGTCGCGATATTCATGGCCAGCGTTGTACGTTCGCGCCAGGGCACGACGCCCAGCACCCGGGCCTCGCCGGAGGTGGGATACAAGATGCCCGTCAGCATTTTGATCGTGGTGGACTTGCCGGCCCCGTTCGGACCGATCAAAGCTAGGGCTTCACCCTGCTCGATCGCGAACGACAAATCATGCACTGCTTCGATGCTATGCCATTCCGTGTGTAGATACGAGCGCACGATGCCGCGCACGCCGGCCCCACGGACACGCCGGCGAAAGGTTTTTTGGAGATTGTGGACTTCAACGACCTGAGGCATAGTTACCTCTGTCAGGTGGCGACCACGTTTGAGGGTTATGCGTCCATTGTGAGCACGAGCTGCGGCGGCTCTAGCCCGACACCGTCCACCGCCTCGAAATGATCCATTGTGGCGATCAAGGGCCTGATCGGCAGCCCAAGTTGCCGTTCGCCGGACTGTAGGAGCTTTGGGCGCGCTTTCTGCCAGTTAAGATGGAGACCTCGCGGGTTGCCGCGCTGCCAGTGCACCAGTGCGGCAGCGGTTTGAATGATGCCTTTGAAAAATAAACGGCGTTGAGGATCGTGCTCGGCCTTCCATGCCTCTTCCCAGGCTTCGTGCGCGTGCCAAAATTGGCCCTGGTTAAACAGATCGATCCCGCTTTGCCACAGCTCTGCTTCGTACCCCACGACTAGTAACGCGGTACCTGCGGATCGACGGTTTGTGACCACTCTTCGATGCCGCCGTCCATATTCGTCACGTCGCTATAGCCCCGGCTGAGCAGCGCACTCGCCACCTGTAGACTGCGGCTACCATGATGGCAAAGAATGACCAGCGGTTTATCCCGTGGCAAGTCATTGATCCAAGTAGCTGCCTGGCTCATAGGATAGAGCTCCGCGCCTTCGATCCGCGCTACTGCTGCTTCCGCCGGCTCCCGCACATCGATCAAATGAATCTCGCCCCGCTCCAGCTGCCCCTTGACCTCTACCGGCGTTGCGTTGCGTACCGGCCCATGCTGATTCATAACGCTCCTTGTACGTATGAAAAGCGCTCACCATCATAAAAGCCACTTCATCGTCACGATGAAGTGGCTTTTGCTGGGAGCGTGCGGTTGTTAGTGACCGCAGCCGCACCCGCTGCCACAGCCGCCACTACTGGCCGGAGCCTCGTCCTCTTCGTCGCCTGCATCACTGCGTGGGCGGAAGGATGATCCGCAGCCACAGCTTGATACGGCATTCGGATTATCGATCTTGAAACCACCACCCATCAGCGAATCGATATAATCAATGTTGGCACCACTCACGTAGCGCGCACTAACCGGATCAACCCGTACGGGCAGTCCATTCGCTTCGAACTCGGTATCACCAGGTTGCGTTTCTTCATCAAAGGTCATGCCATAGGACATGCCTGAACAACCACCACCGGCGACAAAAACGCGCAGCGCGTGGCCGTCGAGTTGCTTGTCTTGCATCAGGCCCTGCAGCTTAGCGACCGCAGAGGGTGTAATGGTTACGATTTGGGTGTCAACAGCAGGCGCAGTTGCCATCGGGTTCCTCCTTAGATACCGGCGTATCGGGTACCTTGTTTACGTTAACGATATCATACCCCAGCGTATCCCCCGGCGCAAGCGCTTTATAGCGCGATTACGTTAGTCATCATAGCGACGGGCCTTGACGACACGTTGAATTTCGCGGTTGGCATCACGCTCGGCAGTAGCCTCGCGCTTGTCGTACAGCTTCTTGCCACGGGCCACGCCCAGCTTGACCTTGGCCCGGCGCCCCACAAAATGAATGTCGAGCGGTACCAGCGTCAACCCTTTCGCGTGCAACTTGCCCAGCAGGCGACTAATCTCACGCCGATGCAGCAGGAGCTTACGTGGTCGCATCGGCTCGTGGTTAAAATAGACCCCCGATTGCTCGTAGGGCGAGATATGCGCATCGATCAACCAGGCCTCATCATTCTCGATGCGCGCGTAAGATCCTCGCAGATTGGCTTTGCCAACGCGCACGGATTTGATCTCGGAGCCGGATAATACAATGCCGGCTTCATACTCTTCTTCGATAAAATAGTCATGAAAGGCTTTGCGATTCACAGCCACAGACTGTGTCGGTGGGCCTTGCGTTCGTGCCATAGCACCCCTTAGCGAGATACAAAGGACGGAGCTCGCAGCTCCGTCCCGCGTGCTCGAAAAGTGATTCCTGCTTACTTGGATGCAGCCTTGCTCTTTGCACTGGTCGCCTTGGCGGCTTTGGGCGCCGGGGTGGCCACTACAGGGGCAGCGCTAGCAGCAACCTTGCTCTTGTCACTTGGCAGGAACTTGGTCATCTTCGTGCCGCAGACCGGGCAGATGCCCTTAGCAGCCCGGCGTCCATTCTCCATCGTGACTTCCTGGGCGTCGTTCATCTTCCGGGTAGCCTTGCATTTCATGCAATAAGCTTCTACGTCCATGCGAGAGACCCTCCTTGGTCATATGAAGTATGTTGACCTGAAGCGCATTCTACCAAACTCCATGCCACTGTGCTAGAGGCAATTTAGCCCCAATTTACATACTGGCCCGGCTTCGACCGCCGTTCATTTGTGCATTCGTGCACAAAAGGGGGTTGACTTTCGTCGGGCCACGCCTTATAGTACCATCGAAAGATTATGTGCAGTATGCAGTGATCGTACCCAGAGGGTTCCGCGTAGGTCGAAGATGCGGACCCTCGTTGCTATATTAAAGGGACAGTGTTCCAGGTGCAGGGACCTTGCAGCATGCTTACTTGGAGCACATTGAGAGTAGTTGGAGGATCGAAACGCATGTTGGACAAGCTGCTTGAGTTGGCCCGCGGACGGGGCTTCATCACCTATGATGAAATACTGGCACTTGTGCCGGAGCCCGAACGCGTCATCCAGGAGCTGGATCAACTCTATGCTGCACTCGGGGCCGAAGGAATCGCCGTGATCGAAACGCCGGTGGAAGTGGTTGTCGCGGAGGTTGCGCTTGCCGCACGCGAGCCACGTGTCGAGGCAGTAGCACCAGCGCCCGACCTAGCCGATATTGCGTTGGATGATCCGGTTCGGATGTATTTACAAGAGATTGGCCAAGTGCCGCTGCTCACGGGCGCTGAAGAAGTTACCCTCGCGAAAGCGATGGAAGCCGGCCACCATGGACGTGCATCGTTGGCAAGCGGTGACGTTGTGCCGGAAGATCGCCATTTGTATCAGGCGCTGGTCGAGCAGGGCATCGATTCACGACGTCACTTAATTCAGGCCAACTTGCGACTGGTCGTTTCAATCGCCAAAAAGTACACCTCGTATGGCCTCACGATGATGGATTTGATCCAGGAGGGCAACATCGGGTTGATGCGGGCGGTCGAAAAGTTCGACTATACCAAAGGTCATAAGTTTTCAACCTATGCGACCTGGTGGATTCGGCAGGCCATTACGCGAGCGATTGCCGATCAATCACGCACGATTCGTTTGCCAGTGCATATGGGTGAAGCGATCTCCCAGGTCAAGCGCGCCTCGCATAAACTGCAGCAATCGATGCAACGTGACCCATCGCCTGAGGAAATCGCTGACGTGATGGGCATCAGCGCCGGCAAAGTGCGCCGGACGCTGGAAGCTTCGATGCATCCTTTGTCCTTGGAGATGCCGGTCGGTCAGGAAGGCGAAGGCCGGATGGGCGATTTTATCGAAGATGATCGCATCACCACGCCACCCGAAGCGGCTGCGATGACGATGCTGCGCGAACAGATCGAAGAGGTCCTCGATAAGCTGCCGGATCGTGAGCGTAAGATCATCCAGTTGCGTTATGGCCTGAACGACGGTAAGTACCGCACACTGGAAGAGGTCGGCATCGAATTTGGGATTACTCGCGAACGCATTCGCCAGATCGAAGCGGTCGCCCTCCGTAAGCTCCGCCATCCGCACCTTGGCAAGAAGCTCCGTGGCTATCTTGAGTAAAGCGGCCCGCTAACACGGGCCCCAGCCCAAAGCTGCCTGCGCCACGCCTGGAGACGGGGGTGGCGCTTTTTTTGGGTTATACTTTGAACGTGTATGTTCTTTTGATTATGAGTAAATAGGCAGGAGCCGTTCTACGTGCCACCTAAGCAATACCTACTGCGTGTCAAAGGCCTCAAAACCTACTTTCATAGCGAGGAAGGTACGATCAAAGCAGTCGACGGCGTCGACTTCACCGTCCAGGCCGGCGAAGTGCTGGGGATCGTCGGTGAGTCAGGTTGTGGTAAGTCGGTCACCGCACTGTCGATCATGCGACTGATTTCATCACCCGGTGTAATCGCCGGGGGCGAAGTTGTTTTTGATGGTGACGATCTGCTTGAGCTACCGGATGAACAGATGCGCAAGCTACGTGGTAACCACCTTGCGATGATCTTCCAACAGCCGACGACCTCGCTTAATCCGGTTTTTACCATCGGTGACCAGATTGCCGAAGTACTCAAGGTTCATAAACAACTAAACAGTACCGAAGCTGCGGCCCGCACCGAAGAATTGCTCACGATGGTCGGCATTCCCGATCCAAGGCGGCGTATGGGCAACTACCCGCACCAGCTCTCAGGCGGTATGTGCCAGCGCGTGATGATTGCGATGGGCTTGGCCTGTAATCCCGAACTTTTGATCGCGGATGAGCCGACGACCGCGCTGGATGTTACGATCCAGGCGCAGATTCTCGATCTCATGCGTAACCTCAAGGAACAGATCAACACTGCGATCATCCTCATCACGCACGACCTCGGTGTGGTCGCCGAGATGGTCGACAATGTGCTGGTGATGTATGCGGGCAAAGTCGTGGAGTATGCACCGGTTAATGGTATCTTCGACGCGCCCAAACATCCCTACACCCAGGGCTTGTTGGCGTCGATGCCGGTGCAGGGCGTGGTCAAAGAAGAGCTTGAGGCGATTCCCGGCACCGTCCCCAGCTTGCTTGACCTGCCACCCGGCTGCAGGTTTGCTCCGCGCTGCCCCTATCGTATGGATAAATGCGACCAGGAAGAGCCGCCTTTAATTAAGCTCGAAGGCAACCGGCTCGTGCGCTGTTGGCTGTATTAGACGTAGTTAGCGTGGATGGAATTGTGACAACGATGGCTGATCTGCTCACGGTCGACAACCTAAAAAAATATTTTCCGGTCAAAGGCGGCCTGCTCCAACGGACCGTCGCGCAGGTCCAGGCGGTTGACGGCGTCTCCTTCACGCTGAAGCGGGGCGAGACCCTGGGCCTGGTTGGCGAGTCGGGCTGTGGCAAGTCCACGACCGGGCGCGCAATCTTGCGCCTGATTCCACCTTCGTCCGGCAGCGTCCATTTCGAGGGCCGCGATGTTTTGGCGGCCGGCAGGAGCGAACTCAAGCAGCTGCGCCGCGAGATGCAAATCATCTTCCAGGATCCCTATGCCTCACTTGATCCCCGTGTGACCGTCGGTGAAAGTGTCGCGGAAGGGCTCAAGATTCACGGGATTGGTAGCGCTACTGAACAGCGCGACCGGGTCCGGCAAGTCATGGAACGGGTGGGGTTGCATCCTGATCAGGCCCGGCGTTATCCACATGAGTTCTCAGGGGGTCAGCGCCAGCGCATTGGGATTGCACGCGCCCTCGTGCTGCAGCCAAAGCTCATCA
>JBBRHB010000125.1:0-10259 GCA_038223355.1 Chloroflexales bacterium | reverse complement strand
GGATACGCGGATCGCGCAGCAAGGCGCGAGCAATGGCGATACGCTGCTTCTGACCGCCCGACAGGGTTACGCCGCGCTCACCGACAATCGTCTCGTAGCCATCTGGAAAGCCGCTGATGAAGTCGTGGGCCTGAGCTGCCCGCGCCGCAGCTTCGACCTGCTCGGTGGATGCATCTGGGCGACTATAGGCAACATTGTCCCGAATAGTTCCGCTAAAGAGGGTCGTGTCCTGCAGGACGATGCCGATTTGCTCACGCAGGCTCTCGACCGTTACGGCACGCACGTCATGGCCGTCGATCAAAACACGTCCATCGGTCACATCGTAGAAGCGCGGGATGAGATTGATGATACTGCTCTTGCCGCTACCGGTCTGGCCCATAATAGCGACAGTCTGGCCCGGCTCTACACTGAAAGAGACGTGATCGAGCACGGGTCGCTCACCGCCAGCGTAGCGGAACGAAACATCGTCAAACGTGACCCGGCCAGCGACCGCCGGTAGCAGGATAGCACCTGGACGGTCGGCGATCTCGCGCTGCGTATCAAGGATTTCGAAGAGCCGCTCGGCGCTGACGATAGCTCGGGAGAGCTGGCCAACGATCATACCGATCATCATAATCGGCATGGTCAAGAGCGCAAGATAGCTGTTGAAGGCCACCAGTTGGCCAACGCTAAGCGACCCGCCGATCACCTGGTAGCCCCCGAACCAGATGACCGCAACGGTGCCAAGGTTAGCGATCATGAAGATTGTCGGAAAGCTGGCTGCTTGGCCCCGGATCGTCCTGATATTCGCGTCAAGTAGCTCGTCGTTGAGGTTCATATAGCGCCCAGCTTCGTAAGGCTCACGGGCGAAGGCTTGAACCACACGTACGCCGACCAGGTTCTCTTGGAGTACTCCATTGAGCGCGCCGAGCTTGATCTGGACCTCACGAAACATCGGGCGGACAACCCGGATAAAGCGGATGATCACTGCTGTCATGGTGGGAATCGTTATGAAGACGACGAGGGCGAGGTGCCAGTCCATGCTGAAGAGGGCGATGAGACTGCCGACCAGCAGCACCAACATGCTGACCATCTGGAGGAGGCCATTACTGACAAAGTTGCGTAATTGATCCACGTCGTTCGTCAGACGCGTCATTAACTGGCCAGTTTGGGCTTGGTCATGATAGGAGAAGCTTAGATTCTGTAGCTTATCGAACAAGACGTTACGGATATCATAGGCAACATGCTGAGCACCTTTTTCGGACCAATAGCCTTGCGTGAAGTTGAAGACGCCGCGAATAGCTGCAACGGCCACGAAGGCGAGCGTCGCCCACACGAGTATGCTGCTGTCCTTGTCATGAATGCCGCGATCTATTACGATGCGGAGCACCTGGGGGCTTGCTAGGTTAGCAACGCTCACCAGAATCAAACTCAGTAAGGCCCCGAGTGTTAAGAATTTGTAGGGCCGGACGTAAGCCAGCGCGCGCAGAAGTGCCTTCATATTCTCCTCATGATCGTTGTGCCGGCGTAGCGGCACTACCTGCCGCTATGTGTGGGAGCAAAGCCAGCCTCCTCGGCGCGTTTGTGTTCAAGCAGTGTATGCAGCACCTCCATGCCAGCGAAGAGCTTGTCGCGCTCATAATCGTCAAGCTCTTCAATCAGCACGGTGAGTGCATCTTCGGCGCGTTGGTCCATCTCTGCATGCGCTGCTCGTCCGCCATCCGTCAACTCCAGGATTACTTGGCGTCGATCCGCCGGATCGCTCATTCGAGAAACCCAGCCTCGCCGGACCAGAATGTCGACAGAGCGCGACATTGTTGATGCTGTTACACCGTGGCGGGTCGCCAGTTCACCCAAAGAGTGGGGCTCGGGCCGTAGGATCTTTAACAGCCGGACTTGATCCATCGTGAGCGGCTCGTGAACCGGTCCCCTTTGCAGGCGGGTCGCTTCCCGCACGCCGCGCTTGACAATGGGTAGCGTTTCGAGTAGGAGCCGGGCACAGTCACGCGCATTTGCCATCTTGCTGCTCCAATTTCTTTCCAGTGTACCTAGCAAGTAATGTTCCAGCCAAATAATGTATCACACACTAATTGGTGTATACAAGTAATATACCAAGAAGAGCGTCCTTTGTCAAAGACGCTGTGCCGGGACCGGCGATAAGGTGGAGGTTAGCCGATGGCTTGGACTGTGGCGTTACGCTTGCGACGCTTTAGCCTATTTTGGATATAGGATACACCTGCGATCACAAGACCGATGACAAAAATATTTGTGAAGAGGTCAGGCAGTCCGCGTGTTAGGGAAGGAGAATTGCGGTTACGTTCACCATTGAAGCCACTGGGTCCGCCCCCTTGTTGGTTTGTACCGGTCGGTGGAACGGCACGAGGACGACCTGATGTCGCCCCTTGGAAGTCTCCGGGCGGTCCACCGCGAAACTGGGATGTGGCTAATGGTGACTTGGAGGCAGCGTAAACGGCTCCCGAGATAGCTCCGGCCACTATAAGAATAATCAAGATGCGTCCTACAGTTCGGCCAGTTGCGCCTAACATATTTTTCTACTCCTCCATTACTCTGACTGTGGGGATGTCGATCCAGTAGCTACTGTGCTAGGAAGACTCAAAGGCTGCCCCGTTCGCGACCGTAATACGTATTGCCGAACAGCAGTTATGAGCCATTTCCAGTTCGACGCTAGATGCAGGCCAATCAGGACAAGCGTAATATTGGCTGTTGCGCTGTGAACGCCGCGCAAGACGGGGTTCTGGCCGAGCTTCAGGCCAAGGAAGGGCAGTGCGGATTCAGAAATCATCAAGCCCGAAAAGATGACAATGGTCATCGTGGCGAAGAGCGTAGCATCCACGAGCGATTTGAAACGAACGATGCCTGTGAGTTTGGCGAAGAAGCGGCGCGTCGTAGTGATGATCCAACGCCAGTTCAGTAGCAGATGAACGAAGATTACGACGGTAAAACCAAGACCAAGCCACTCATGGATGGTCAGGCCAGTTAAGGTAAAAGATAATAGGGCGAGTACTGCAAGGCCAATCATAATATCTACGGCAAAGTGGATCTTGTTCTCGTTCGTTTGCTTGTTTCCTGGCATACTTTTGGCTCCTGTAAGGTCTGAACCTCAAGAACCATACCAGCAAGATCTTTAGAAGTTGTTCAGATTCGCTTTGAAAAGAATAAGAATCCGAAAATTAATGCTTGGTGTTGTCTTGCATAACTAGCCGCGGTCGATCGGGAAAATCGGCAGCGACAGCATCCACACCGGTCGCAAGAATAAAGCGGTAGTCCTGCTCGGCATCGCCCCATGGCGCAATAAATAGATTGGCTTGGTGGCCAGCCTCCACCTCCTCCTTCGTAAGTAAGGCCCAATGAGGTAGGAGCGCGTCAGCCCTAGCGTGACGGGCCAATGACACAGGATCGATACACCGTCCTGCATAGAGGACACCCGTAGCAATAGTGCTATCTAGCTCTTTGACCCGTCGCACACTGAAGTGATCAAAGGAGATCACTAGGACTTGCTTCTGCATGCCGTACGTTGTAAGAATAGCGATCATCTGTTCGACAATGTGCGGGTAGAAGAGCGGCCCTTGCCTAATCTCAACAACCACTTTGGTACAGCCATGAGCCCATTCCAGCACTTCCTTAAAGGTTGGTACACGTTCGCCTTTAAATGCCGGATCAAACCATGCGCCAGCATCGAGCTCGCGGATCTGCGCCAGAGTATGGTCAATAACCAAGCCATGACCGTTCGTCGTACGGTCAAGCGTTGGATCGTGAATTACGACGAGTTCTCCATCCTTCGTTGGATGAATATCAAGCTCGATAGCATCTACATGAAGCGCCAAGCCGTGCGCGAACGCAGCCATCGTATTCTCGGGAGCATACCCTGCTGCTCCACGATGGCCGATTACATATGGTCCTGATCCGTTACTGAACGCTTCAAGCATGCATTCCTCCGCACGAATGCGCCGTGAGTGCTAGTCCACAACAGGACCTTGCTACATTGCCGCCGGTTACCTTATCCGGTATCGTCTTTTTATGCAACTAGGACGCGAGAGATAGTATGGCAACTGTGCCCGCACGATCGTTATTAGAACAGGCGCAGCAGGCGCTTGACGCCGGTGCAACAAATGAGGCAATCAGTCTTGGAATGCGATTGCTTGACCAAGCTCCGCAGATGGTGGCCGGCTATCAATTGCTGGGTGATGCCTTTCTGCAAGCTAAACAGCCAGCCCGAGCACTAGCTGTTTTCAAGCACGAACTCCAGCTTCAGCCTGCCAGCAGTGACGCACATTATGGCTGCGGATTAGCATATATCGCGTTAGAGCAACGCGACGCGGCTATGAAAAGTTTTCAGCAGTCACTCGATAGCTGTCCAGATCGATTAGATGCTCAGTCACAGCTCCAACAGCTTCAAGGGCCTGCGTTGCCACTTAAACCAGTGCCCCAAGAGCTTACACCAACGACCAAGCACGATGTCAGTGCTCAGTTATTCAATAACTTACTACCAGTCTCGTTAGCGGATCTGGCTCTGGATAGCGATGAACCTGAGAGCATGCCGCAGTTCCCAGTGCCAGCTACGCTTGATAGCTTACCAGAAGCCATCGCCCCCGACGGCGGCTTCACATGGGAGCCCCCCACATGGTTAACAGAGCACATAGCCGTGTTACCGGTACAGGATGAGCAGTCAATCTTTGCGAAGCTAGTGCAGGACCGACCGTCTAGTGCTGACGATGCACATATCGAGGCTACCCAGGAGTATTTCTCGCTCGATGATATCGATATGCTAGAAGCAACTGGCGAACCGGCATCGTTGCTCACAATCGACAAAATAGTCGCCGCCCATCGTGAGTATTACTCGGCGAATGATGTTGGACCAGCGATAGAACCTGCTGCTACGTCGCCAGAGATGGCAGACGAGGCGGTACTATCAATACCTATCGAAGAGTTACAGATAGAACCCTTCTCACTGTTGGATCTCGGCTTAACCAAGGAGGAACTGGCACAGATCCCGGCCATGCCAGTAATACCGGAACGCAACTACCTCGAACTCCACCCACAGGTGGAAGCGATTCCGGAACTGATAGTCGTTGCGACTGCAGCGCCCATTGCCGAGCAAGCACGCCCTGAGTCGTCGCAGTTAGTCATAACCGCACCAGTTCCGACTGCCCCCACAAAGGTGGAAATCGAGGACCGCGTCTTACCTGCGCCGGAGCAGGCGGGCAAGATTGTGTTGCCTTCAGAAGGCGATGTATTACCACCGGTCGCGCGGCTCAAGCCCATAGAAGGTAAGCCAAACCAGTCATTAACGCAGTTCGAGCAGCGGCTTCAGAACAAAGCCATGATTGGTCTGGTCGTGACAGATCTTGAAGCATGGATCATGACACAAACTGAGACAGCGGTACGTCGACGTGGCTACCGATTGCTCGCTGCTGCCTATATGAAACAGAATCGTTACGGGGCAGCCTTTAAAGCATATTGGGCTAGAATGTTTTGTAATTAAAGATGGTACATTATGTCTAGCATAAGTCATCGCACAGCACAGGTCGCCGGCATTGGTACAAGTTGCATATTACTCGCCTTCGTGGCCGACGTGCTACCGGCCACGTCGGAACCGCCCTTCGCTTTATTTAATCCGTGGCATTATTATGATCCGCCAAGGCTCGTTGCGAACGGTGTGCTACCTGGCGTAAGCGTTGCAATACTGGTCTGTTGGATTATGGCTACAAGTGCTGTCACAATTTGGCTATTTGCTCGCCGCGATCTCGATTGAAGATACACTGGACATTCACGATTTTGCCGCTCTGTATCACGGCCTTGACTTGTACGTTCCCATAATAGGCATCAGACACCGGCCCGGTGTAACTCCCATCCTTATACTGACCACGCGCGAGTTGTGGTGTTGCGGTTGGCAGGGGGACGTTGGTGGGCGCCAGTACATGCGTTGGTACCGGTCGCGGAGAGGTTGGCACTGGGGCATGTGTCGCCGGGGGCAGTGGGGCTGGTACCACAACCTGCGGCGCACTTGCGCCAGGACGAGCACGGTTGTGGCAGAAAAGTGCAGGAGACGCTCGTGCCAAGCATAGGCAACAAAGGAAAATACGACAAGGGCGGATACGAAATATTTACGGATCTTTCGCAGGAGGTTGAATCGGCGCGGTGTTTGCTCATTCGCCATGGAAGATTCCTCGCCATTCGCTTCATGCGGTACATTATTAAATGCTCCTGCCCAAAGCATAGCGGGGAGATGTTTAGAAGCTGTTAAGAAGTGGTAAGAAAAGTCTATGAATTGCTGCCGTGCAGCCGGTTACAGCGTCGGGGAACTGTGTACGACCGTAATCTGTGAGCGCACAAGCTCAAAATCACTCAGCGTGAAGATTCCCGCGCCGACAGTTAAGGCGTTAGCAGTCCCAGCTGCCACGCCATAGATCAGTGCGTCATGGAATGAAAAGCCATGTGTTAAGCCGTAGGTGATGCCGGCTAGCATGCAGTCGCCAGAGCCAACGGCGCTTTGGATGGGGAGTTGCGGAGGACGTATATGTAAGTACTGGTTGCCGCTGACTCCAATTACTCCTTCGGAGCCTAAAGAAATCGCGACGCTTGTCCCATAGTATTTAGCGACATCCAAGGCCGCGTGCGCTATATCTTCAACTCGCTCAAGCTTGCGATTGATTAGCTCGGCAAACTCTTGGGCATTTGGCTTGATCAGGACCGGATGCCCAAGCTCTAAACCTTGGCTTAAAGCATCCCCGCTACTGTCCAAGAAGCCGGGAACACCGGCTGCACGAGCAAGTTCAAGCAGTTCGCCATAGAAGGTAGAGGGGACGCCCGGCGGAAGGCTGCCGGAACATGTAACGGCAGTGTAGTCTGGAATGATCGTCTGGAACAATTCCTTGAATGCCGTCAAGCTATCAGTGGGGATTTGCTCACCCTTTTCGTAGATCTCGGTTAAGGTGTTGTCCTCAGGATCGAGAATCGAGAGGCAGGTACGTGACTCGGCAATAGTATGAATAAAGGCGGTTGCAATGCCCTCGTGACGCAGGCCATCTGCGATAAATTGACCGGTAAAACCACCGGCCCAGCCGGAAACGACCGGTACTTCGTCGAGGCGTTGCAAGCCACGTGCTACGTTCACGCCTTTACCACCAGGGAGGGCCAGCATTTGCTGCGGACGGTGGATTTGGTTTAAGCGAAAGCCGGATACAACAAGCGTTTTATCGATCGCGGCATTCGCGTTGATACACAGAATCATGCCGGGTGGCTACTATCAGGGGGTGTAGGAGGTTTGCCGGCAGAGCGAAATGACATGAATTTGTTGAGGATATCAAACCAGAATGGCGCGCCAAGGGAAATCGCAATAGTAGTACAGAGGCAGCCACCGAGTTTCGCGAGCCAGCCAAAGAGCGTGGTGGGCATGGCACGTGGGTCGCCGGCCTCACGCGACCAGCCAGTTAGGGGGCGAAGTTGTTGAAAATTGGTCTGAATTTGGCGTAGGTCAGTCCCAGCAGGGAGCGGCTTTTGGATCACATTCTGCGCACCCGCCACGATGCTAGCCCGCATGACCGTATCGCGACTTAGTTCCCTAATGAGCATGAGCGAATCAATATTGAGCAGTACTGTGATTACGAGCGCCAGACCGATAATGATGAGTTGGACCTTGCGCTTATACCAGCCCGAAACCCGGTCCATTGTGTCGTTAAACCACTGTTCGATGAGGGAATGGGCCTTTGCAATGTCCCCGCCAGCACTGTCGAGCAACAGGAGTATTGTATGCTGCAAGCGGCTGTTCGATAGCAGGGTCTTAAGGATGGTATTCGATGGCTGGGCAATCACTGCACGGATGTCGGCAAGTTGCTTGGGAGCAGAACTGTTGTCTTGTGCGAGCAAGTCGAGTAGCGCTAGCGAAAAGGTGTGTGCGGGAATATATGAGGGCGTACTTTTACGTTGCCGGAGGTTGTCGACCTTACCTTGTTGCGCGAGGACAGTGATTAATGGATGGGCATAGAAGGCCTTTGCGAGGCCTTTCCCTGATGGGTCGCCCAGCAATGTTTGGATACCGGCCTCAAGAGTTTTGGCACGTAGGGCAAAGAAGCGGGTAATCACCCATTCGTTAATCGTGGAGCAGATGAGGCTGAGCAGCAGGTAGATGAATACTACGCTAATGGCAATATCGAGCACGCCAGAGCCAAACATGGCCAATCTCCTATTATCATGCTATGTAGTACTCTACACTATGCTGCAAGTCGGCCCACCTACTCGCCCGTTACATGCCTTTTCCCCACTCCTGCGCGAGCTCGACACAGACCGCTACAGCCTGCGCCATATCCTGCACGCTGATCCATTCGAGCGGACCATGGAAATTCTGCATGCCGGTGAAGATGTTGGGCGTCAGCAGCCCTCGTTCGGTCAGCTTCGAGCCATCGGTGCCGCCCCGAATCGCCTTGAAGACCGGCTCGATACCCACAGTGCGCATGGCACGCACGGCGACTTCGACCGGATGCATATCTCTTTCGAGCCAATAGCGCATGTTGCGATATTGGGGCGTAATGACACATTCGATCTTCGCGCGCGGCTCGGTAGCCTGCACGGCAGCGCAGAGCTGCTGTATCAGCCGGCCATGGGCTGCCAGACCATCCAGCTCGTAGTCGCGCAAGATGAAAGAGAGCTGTGTGCGCGCTTCGGAGCCGTCCATATGCGTTAGGTGGATGAAACCTTCGCGCCCTCTGGTTGTCTCGGGCGTACGGGTATGCTGGGGCAGTAACGTAATAAGCGTTGCAGCCAGATGTTGAGCGTTGACGAGTTGGCCGAAGGCATATCCCGGATGAATCGAAACGCCAGTGATCGTAACCACGGCTTTGTCGGCCGAGAAGCTTTCATAGGTTATGTCACCAAGCGGTCCGCCGTCGAGGGTGTAGGCGTAATCTACAGCTAGCTCAGCGAGATCAAGGTAATCAATGCCGCGGCCAATCTCGTCGTCCGGCGTGAAGCAGATGCGGAGCTCGCCATGTGGGATCTCAGGGTGCGCTAGCAGATGTTTTGCAAGCGTCATGATAATCGCGACGCCGGCTTTGTCGTCGGCGCTGAGCAACGTTGTGCCGCTGGCAGTGATGATGTCCTCGCCGATCTTGGCTTGAAGGTACGAGTTGGCCTCTGGCGATAACACCTGTGTTGGGTCGTCTGGCAGTATGATTGGCGAGCCGTCGTAATTGCGATGGATGATCGGCTTCACGCCGGTGGCGTTGAACTGGCGTGTCGAGTCGACGTGCGCGAGGAAAGCCACACGCGGACTGTCTGCCTGCGTTGTCGGCGGAATCGTTGCGATGGCGAAGCCCTTTTCCGTTACCCGAACGTTGCTTGCCCCTAGCTGTTCGAGTTCCTGCCCTAGGAGGTTGAGCAGGTCGAACTGCTTGCTGGTACTGGGCACGCTGGACGAGCGGTCGTCGCTCTGCGTATCGATCTGGACATAGCGCACGAAGCGTGTTTCGAGATCAGAGGTGAAGTCTATGAGGTTTGGCAATAGCTGTTTCCTTCTTTTAGGTAGAATACATGATTATCGGTAGCGCCATTCGCAGTATAGATGATATAGCAAATCAGTAGCTTTAAGCTGTTGGCTCACCAACCCGGTCGGCAACCGCAGTACCATCGCGCTTATGGGTCACAACCATTACGTCAATATCACCTGAGCCATCCACGATGTCATCGGCGACAGAGGCACGGAAGATGCGCTGCCAACGGGGTCGCACCCCTTTGCCAACAACGATGTGAGCAACGTTATGCTCGCGCGCCCATGTAAGCAGCGCGGGCGCGAGATTACGTTCTTGTAATGTTACGACCTCCGCGCCAAGTGTCTGAGCGAGGATCAGGTTAGTTTCGAGCTGGTGTGCGGCAGCAGCCGAACGGCGTGTTGCTTCACCCGGTTGTTCGACATACACCGCCCATAATTCGCCATGCATGCTTAATGCCAGGCGGGCTGCGCTGCGAATCAGCTTCTGGGAAAGGGGGTCCGCTGTCACACAGACCATCACCCGCTCGGCAGCCGGCCATGATGCAGTAATATGCTCGGTCGCGCGATGGGCATCTAATTGTTGTTCGACGTGGCCGGCTGCCCGCCGCAGCGCCAGTTCACGTAGGGCCGTTAAGTTACCGGAGCGAAAGAAGTTTTCCAGGGCCGCATTGGCGCGATCAGGCTTATAGATTTTGCCTGCTTTGAGACGCTCGATCAGCTCCGCCGGCGATACATCGATGAGCTCGATCTCATCGGCCCGCTCCAACACCCGATC
>JBBRHB010000124.1:0-10263 GCA_038223355.1 Chloroflexales bacterium | reverse complement strand
GAACTGTTGTCGCTATTGATGCAACAGGCCGGCAAGGTATTGGCTCGCGAGGTATTGTTTAATCAAATCTGGGGTACAGATTGGTTCGGTGATACGCGCTCGTTGGACGTGCATGTACGCTGGCTGCGGCAGAAAATTGAGGATGATCCGTCGCTGCCGCGCTACATTCAGACGGTACGCAATGTTGGGTACCGGTTCGCAACGGCCGAGGAAGTAGAAGCGTGAAATTCTTTAAGTCGCTGCGCGGACAATTAACGGCGGCGATTTTGACAGTGCTAGCGCTAGGGCTAGGGCTGTTGCTGATCATAGCGGGCCATCAGATGTCACGGATGACGATGGAAGCCTTTACGCATGAGCAGCAAGTAACGGCGTTAGTACTCGCGAATGCATTTCCAGCATCGTTGGAAACACCGGCGGCGCAACAACTCCTGTCAGCCTGGGTCTCGCGGCGAGATCAACTGCGGGACGACTTTTCACCCGATACGAATATTAGTATGTTTAATGTGGGAGGCAGCCGGATCGCCAGCAGCGCGTTGGTGGTCCCTGCGGGTGCACTGGCCGAACTGCGCGGGGCTTTGGCAGGCCAAATCGTTAGCGACATCGTGGCCGGGCGACTGTATACGGCAGTGCCGGTTACACACGATGGGCGCAACGTCCTCGGCGCGATCCAAATCGACTCGTCGCTGGACGCCGTAAATGATCGCCTGTTCTCGCGCTGGATAGGTTTAATCGGCGCGACTATCGCTGCACTGCTGTTGGCCTTTGTGATCGCGCTGTGGCTGGCCGCACAGCTGACACGACCGTTAGCCGAGTTGCGGAGTGTTGCACAGCAGATGTCAGAAGGGCAGCTTGATGCGCGCGTGGAGATGGATGATACGGTTAATGAGTTGGCGTCGCTCGGAGCCATGTTTAATCACATGGCGGGGCGCATCGAGAGCATGATGCAAGAGCAACGTGACTTCGTGGCTAATGCGTCGCATGAGTTACGGTCGCCACTGGCAGCGATGAAGCTGCGCGCAGAAGCTCTGGCATGTGAGATGGTCAAAGGCGACCGCGCACGGCAGTACGCGACGGAAATCAATGACGAAGTGAGCCAACTCGCAGAATTGGTGAACGACCTGCTGCAGCTATCACGAGCAGAAAATGGGGCATTCACGCCTCCGGAACAGCCAGTAGCGGTAATGGATGAGCTGCGGGGCTGCATTCGGACGGTACAGCCGCGCCTAACACTCCGTCACCAACTGCTGGCAACACAGCTTGCAGAAGATATGCCAGACCTGTATATTCATCCGCAGGATCTAGGACTTATGGTGGGGAACTTGCTCGACAACGCGATCAAGTACTCGGCGGAGGGTGCAACAATCAGCTTGAGCGCAACGTGGAATGACCAGAAGCTTCTGATTGCGATTCGTGATAGGGGCGAGGGTATTCCTGTGGAGGATTTACCCCGGGTCAGCGAGCGGTTTTTCCGCGTTGATCGGGCGCATACACGTAATATTCCGGGTGTTGGTCTTGGACTTGCCTTGGTGGCAGCCGTGGTAGGGCAATATAGTGGTGTACTCAGTATCGAGAGCAGTGGCATTCCTGGTGAGGGCACACTGGCCTATCTTGAACTACCGGTACGGGCAGCAGAGCCTCCACGTCGGGAAGTGCATCCGACGGCATTATCCTTGCATGCCAAAGAGCAGGTCGTGTGGACGGTTGGAAGTGACAAGTAGCAACCCACGCGCGACGAGATGCGGGCGGGGCCAGCTTAAGGGAGCCTAGACATGTCTCGGATTTTGTTGCTCCATGCCTCGGTCGGCATGGGCCACCACCGGGCTGCAGTTGGCCTTGCACGTGCACTAGCCGCAGTACCGAGGACGCAGGTCCAGGTCGAAGACACCTTAGAGCATTCCCGCGATATCTTTCGCACGCTCTATGCCGGTTCGTATCTCCAGATCGCCGACCGAACTCCGGCGATTTGGAGTGAGATTTATGCACGGACGGATCGGCACTTTCCATTGTTGGGGCTGGTAAATGCGATTCGCATGGTTACCACGACGCTAGGCGTACGTGGGCTGGAAGCGCTCGTGGAGCGAAGTCAGCCCGATGCGATAATTTGTACGCACTTTTTACCGCTTGAGGTGCTTGGTCCGCTACGGCAGTCGGGGCAGGTGCCACCAATCTATGGGGTGCTGACCGACTACCGGGCCCATCACTTCTGGGCCTGCAAGGGCACGGATGGCTATTTTGTCCCGACGCGCGAAACACAGGACCAAATGGTTATGGCAGGACTACCGCGGGCAATCGTACACGTGACCGGTATTCCAATCGATCCCGCAGTAGCAGTGCCACTCGACCAAGCGCGTGTTCGACAGACACTTGAACTGACCCCAGACGAGCCGGTCGTGCTAATCAATGGGAGTGGTCTGGCACCGGCCCGGGTCAAAGCGGTCGTTATTGAACTATTGGAGCACCGCCTACCCGGCACTGTGATCATTGCGACCGGACGCAATCGTGAACTACACACGCTCCTCACTGATCTCCACGATACAGATGCCACAACAGTCCGGGTTCTTGGGCCACAACCCAGCCTTGACCCACTCATCGCTGCGAGCGACGTAGTAATTGGCAAGGCAGGCGGTCTGACCGTCAGCGAGGTGCTGGCGCGTGGCGTGCCCTTGATCGTGCTGACCCCGGTTCCCGGTCAGGAGGCCTGGAATGCCCGGCACGTGGTCGAGGCAGGAGCCGGGATCTGCGAGTCGGAAACTTCGGAGGTGGCGCAAGCCGTTATGCAACTCCTTCAGGACCCAGCACGACGACGAAGCATGGCACTGGCAGCCAAGGACGTGGGGCGGCCGACGGCAGCCGCCACGATTGCCAGTCATGTTCTAGAGGAGCTTCGCCACGAGTATATGCCGTTGCGCCTCCGTTCGGCCGTGCCCGCATGAGGTTGCGCACTGAACCCGAAACCCCAGTTGACAGCCGGCGAGGCCATGGGCGAGGGCGGACAATAGCGGCAGCCGTTCTTGTGCTCGTAATGTTGATGCTGTTATACCGCAGCCGAGCAGGGCTTCTGAAAGGGATCGCAGTGGCTCAGACGGCGCAGCCTTTGTGGCTGATGGCCGCATTTGCCACGACGATGCTCAGCTATCTGGTCAGTTCGCAGGTCTTCAGGGTCGTTTTGCAATCCCTTGGCCATCGATCAAGCGTGGTGCGATTGTGGGGAACGGCGGTTACGGCGATCGTGATTAGCCAGGCGATTCCGGCCGGCGCAGTCGGCAGCTACGCCTTTCTGATGGCGAGCTTCAAACGGCGGGGCGTTCCGGCAGCGCAGGCGGCCGTGATCGCGGCGTACGAGGGACTTAGTTATGTCGGGGCCATGCTGCTGATCGCCAGCTTTAGTGTGATCTACCTGACTACCCATGCTCTGATGGGGACGGGAGGCACCAGTTCCCAGCGAACAATCGTGGCCGGTCTTGCCACACTAGCGTTGGTTGGCGTGGTCGTCTTTGTCCTGACGCGCAGCGAGGAAACTCTCACACGCGGCCTTACGGCACTATCTGCGCGATGGACGCGGATAACAGGGCGTGGTGCGAACGCACGCAGGGTACCCGCACTAGTCTCAGAGTTTTTGAATGCACGAAGGTTGGTGATTACGCATACCAGGCTGATCGGGGTGTTGGTCTCTATCCAACTGGTCGCCCTTAGTGGCCACAGTTTAGCATTGCTTTTTGTGCTCAAAAGTTTGGGGGTCAAGACCAGCATGGAGGTCGCAGTAACAGCCTTCGGTTTTGCACTCATCACCAGCACAATCAACGTATTACCCGGTGGCGGCGGGACGGTTGAGACAGTGCTGGCAACGGTCTTGACACGGCTGTCCATTGGTACTGAAGCGATTCCGGTTAGTATCGTGTTTCGGCTCTTGAATTTTTGGGCGCTCCTGCCGCTTGCATTTGCTGGCTACCGTTGGCTGATGCGACGGAGACAGTATACAGGCCAGCCCTCATTTGTTGAGGTGGGGGTCGAGGGCGTCGCGCAGACCGTCGCCGACGAACGAAAAGCTCAGCATGGTAGTAGCGATCAGTAACGTCGGAAACAGGCCGAGGTGCCAGTAAACGCGGATATAGGAGTTCGCGTCGGCCACCATTTTGCCCCAGCTTGGCAGCGGATCATTGATACCGAGCCCCAGGAAGCTTAAGCTAGCCTCGGTAAAAATGGCGGACGGAATGCCTAGTGTTACTGCGACGATCAGCGGTGCCAAGGCATTCGGCAGCAGATGCCGGGTCGCAATCTGAAATGGGGACGTGCCAATGGAGCGCGCCGCCAGGACGTAATCTTTCTCGCGCAGCGTCAGAAATTGGGCGCGTGTCAGGCGACATAGGTCGATCCAGCCGACCAGGGCAATAGCAAGAATCACATTTCGCAGTCCACCGCCGAAGACCGAGATCAAAAACAGGGCGAAGAGAATGCCGGGGATGGCCGTTAGCACTTCGACGCAGCGCATGACTAGATAATCGACCCAGCCACCAAGCAGTCCGGCCAGCATGCCCAGGCTAACACCGATCAGCACGGCAATGGCCTGAACCGAAAAGCCGACAATCATCGAGATGCGCGCGCCGTAGATCAGGCGACTGAGAAAGTCACGACCAACGCTGTCGGTACCAAGTAGATGTTGGCGGTTGGGGAACTGTAGGGCATCACCGATCACCGAGTAGTCATAGGGTGCCGGTGCGATGAGATTGGCAAAGATGGCGGTCAGAATAAGGATGACCGCTACGACTAACGCAGCGACTGCCAGCTTGTTCTTGAAAAAGCGCCGTGCCGCATCGCGCCATAGGCCTGCCTCGCCTTTACGCTGTACGTCGGCGGCCACGCGCACCGGGGTATTAGCGACTGTACTCATATTAGTCTCCGTACAGCCGGACGCGCGGGTCCACGACCGTATACAGAATATCGCTGAGCAGATAGGTCGTACTCCATAAGAGCGCTACAAGCAGCATAGTCGCCATGAGCATGGGATAATCTCGCAGGTAAATACTCGACACAAAGAACTTGCCAAGGCCTGGCACACGAAAGATTACCTCGACAAAGATCGTGCCAGTCACGAGATTCGGAACCTGCGGACCCAGAATCGTGATCAACGGGATGAGCGCATTCTTGAGGGCATGGCGCATGATGACCATCGTTCCACTCAGCCCCTTGGCTCGTGCCGTACGAATATAATCAGCACGCATAACTTCAATGAGGCTCGAGCGCGTATAGCGCGCGGCCAGGGCCATTGGACCGAGGCCTAGCGCAATGACCGGCATGATCCAGGTTCGCCAGCCGTTCCAGCCCCCGGTAGGTAACCAATGTAAACGGACCGCGAAGAGCAGCAGCAGCCAAGTGGCGATCACAAAGTTGGGCACGGTCAAGCCAAGGGTCGAGACAAACGTAGCGACGTAATCAATCCAGGTATTCTGCTTGACAGCAGCGATAATGCCGAGCAGGATGCCCAGCGGCAAGGCGCAGATGATCGTTAAGCCTCCCAGCCGCAGGCTCACGGGCCAGGTGCGGCCAATCGTTTGGAGCACGGTCTCGGTAGGATTCTGGAACGAAATGCCAAAGTCGCCGTGGAGCGCACTGCCCATATAGCGCAGGTATTGGATGTAGAGCGGGCGATCCAGGCCGTATTTGCGCAGGATATTGGCTCTAGCAGCCGGAGGCAGGGGCGACTTTTCTTCATCGAATGGACCGCCCGGGATGGAGTGCATTAGTAAAAATGCCACCATCGAGACCGCAATGAAAACACCGACCAAGCCGATTAAGCGACCGAGAAGATAGCGTGCCATAGGTTTTCCCCAAGCTCTCTAGCTAGGTAACGCAATGGGAGGAGCAACCGATGTTTTTTGCTCCTCCCATTGAGCCCGCCAACTCGCCTCAAGCGCTACTGTGGAATTGACTTCCGATAGGTCGTGACGTCTTTGGAGACGTACATCGAGCCGACCAGTTGACTATAGGTCGTAAAACCAGGCCAATGCTGAGCAGCCTTGCCATTCTGGTCAGGCTCAAGCTCGGTGCCCTTCAGATATGGCCGGTAGAGATCGCCTGGCGTACGGTGGTAAATGAAGACACTACCGACATCCGATACGAGCAATTTCTCGGCATCCTGGAACATTTTAACCCGAGTAGCGGGATCACCGGCGAAAGACGACGCCTTGTTGTACAAGTCATCGAACTCTTTGTTGTTCCAGTTGTGACGACCACCGCCCTTGAAAACGCCTAACATGTTAGCCGGGTCAAGATAATCCATGCCGTAGGAGACCATACCGAACTGGATTTGAGTAGGTTTGGCATTCATGGCATCGGTGAACGTCTTGTTCTCCTTATTCGAGACATCGACATCGATACCTAGATTTTGCTTGATCGAGGCTGCAATAGCCTGCGCAAGCGCCTGGCGCACGGGTGCCTCGTTGCGCAGCCAGAGCGTGATCTTGGGAAAGCCTTTACCACCCGGGAAGCCGGCGTCAGCCAGCAATTTCTGGGCTGCAGCTGGATCGTAGTTCTGGATCCCTTTCAGCCCTTCCGAATTGGCAGCAGGGAAGCCCGGCATCAGGAAGGAGTAGGCTGGGATACCCTGGGTCGGCTTGATGATGCTCTTGATCAACCCGTCGCGGTCAATCACATGGCTAAAAGCCTGACGGACTTTGAGGTTGTTGAAGGGCGGATTCTGGACGTCGAAGAAGAGGTAATCCGTCCGGAAGTCACCGTAGTGTGGATGATATTCCTTTTGCAGGTCCTGATCGCTGCTCACGATAGTGTTATCGGCCGGTGAGAGGTTGGGACCACTCATGAAATCGATCTCATTGGATTGATATGCGGCAAAGTCGGTCGAAGGAGCCGCACCAATATCGATGACCTTCTGGATCAGGGGCTTATTGGTGCCCCCATATTTGGGATTTGCCACATAGACTAGCCGCTCACCCTTTTTCCATTCCTGCAGGATAAACGGACCGGATGAGACCGAGGTCGCAGGATCGGAGTTGTACAGGCCGCCATGTGCCTCCAGCGCCTTTTTCTGCATGGGATTGCTATACAGCATCATCGCCGGCAGGTAGGGGGCCGGGGTCTGAGTCTCGACCTGCAAGGTATGGGCATCGACGGCTTTGAAGCCAAGGTCGGTGAGCGGCTTTTTGCCGGCAACGGCATCGTCCCAGTTCTTGATGACACCATTAAAAAACCAGGTGAAATCCCAGGCGTGCTTGGGATCGGCACCATAGCGGAACGTCGCGACGTAATCATCGGCGGTGACGGGCGTACCATCCGTCCACACCAGGTTGGGATCAAGGTGGAAAGTCCAAATGAGGCCGGTCGAATCGGACTCCCATTTTGTCGCAGCACCGGGATTGATTTTGAAGTTCTTATCGAGGCGCACGAGCGAGTCAGAAAGCAATTCTGTAATGGCGCCCCCACGTTTATAGACCGACTCGAAAAAGTCGATCGTGGTGAAATCTGAGGTGTTATCGTAGTGGGCTACATAGACCTGCTGCTCACGTGGGGCCGCGTCGGCAGGCAACTGAACGGCTGCAGGAGCTGCACCGGAGGCCTGTGTTGCGGCTGAGGTGGCAGCAGAGGCTTGGGTAGCGGCAGGGGCCTGCGTGGCGGCTGACGTTGCAGCGGGGGCCTGCGTGGCGGCAGGTGCCTCTGTGGCGGCCGGAGCTTGGGTGGCGGCAGCGGCAGCGGCTTGGGTTGCTTCTGCAGTGGCTGGGGCAGCTTGGGGAGTAGTATTCGACGCACTCGGCACGGCCGGCGCTGTTCCACCGCAGGCGGATAAGAACAACGTAAAGACGACGAGTAAAGCAGTGGCGGACCAGATACGATGGCGAATCATAAGATGTGGGCCTCCTCTTGGAATGGCGTACCGCATCGAAACACAGCAGCCTGAGCAACCGGCAATCCAGCAAGGAATGGAGAGCGACGAGCGAACCACTTCGGACCTATGCGCACCTCCTATCAGTAAATAAGGGATGAAGAGACTATGTATGAGCACCGCCCCGACGAAGGGGTAACTGGGGACGTTGGTACATACCGGCTCGAATATAGGTTAGGTAGGCGATAGACTTGATACTACCATCATACGGGGGGTGCGTCAACAGATGGCACAAGTTCGGCTAGAGCGGCCAGCAGGTGATCGACATCCGCCGGGCTGTTATACGCCTGGATCGAGACGCGAATAAAGCGACGATTTTGCCAGGTCATGGTGGGTATTTCGATCCGAAATTCTTCCCAGAGACGGCGATGTAGCTCGCGGGCGTCACCGGGCGGCAGCGGAATGGTGCACATCTGGCCCCACCAATCGGTCGAGTCGGGGCAGATCTGCGGCAGTTCGGTCCACGCCCCGATGCGCTCACGCGCGACTTTTGCTAGGCTATGGCATGCAGCGCGCACACGTGGCCAATCACGCTCAGCTTGGAAATCAATCGCAGCCGGTATGCTGAGGTAGGCAGCCGGGTCATGCGTGCCACTCCAATCAAAATGATCATGGAAGCGCGAAGCACCGGGCGTCTCGCTTTCCCAGCCGTGGCTCACGACGAGAGGTTCGAGGAGGTGCTGCATATCCACACGAGCATACAGGAAGCCGGCACCCTTGGGTGCACACAACCATTTATGGCAGTTGCCGGTATAAAAGTCCGCACCGAGTGTGTCGAGAGCGAGGTCGATCTGCCCGGGCACATGGGCACCATCAATGACCGTCAGAATTCCGGCTTCGCGTGCTCGCCGGCAGGCTTCCTCCACCGGGAATTTGAGGGCACTGAAGGATGTGATGTGGCTGATCGAGATAACGCGTGTCCGCTCGGTCACCCCCGCCCAGAGCTGCTCAAGAAACTTCTCCGGACTATTAATGGGCAACGCTAGGGGCTGGTTAATGTAGCGCGCCCCCCGGTGGCGGCAGACAAAACGCCAAGTGCGATCAACGGCGCCGTATTCATGATTGGTACCAAGGATCTCGTCACCGGGCTCGAGCGGGAGCGATCGCGCGACCACATTAATGCCCGAGGTAGCGTTGGGCACGAAGACAAGCTCATCACTAGAGGTCCCAAGATAGGTGGCAAGCCGTGCGCGCGCGGCGTGGAGTAAATCGCCCATTCGGCGACCGAGAAAGTCGACCGGCTGGGCTTCGAGTTCGCGCTGCCATTCCTGGTAGACGCTGAAGACCGGGCGCGGACACGCACCGAAACTCCCATGGTTAAGAAAGGTTACGTCCCGGCGGAGCAAAAATTCGTCCGCATAGACGGGCAACGTCAAGGTCGAGTCCGTGGCCATACTGTCGTGTCTCCCATCATTCATGCAGGGTGGCTTCTAACACATATCCAACTGCGCCGCGCATTATAAGTTCGTACACCGAATCGTAATATCACGGGCCGCCATGTTGTCGTGACCTGCGATGGCTTGTGTGATCGCGTCAGGCGCACCGAACGGTCGATCAAAGGGATAGCCCATCGCACGAGTATCGGGGTAATCACTATCGCGCTTGCCGCAAAAGCTCATCGAGCCACAGCTCTTATTATCTTCGACCTTGTCGATCTGCCAGTCGGTCAGCAGCACCATTAGCCGAAACTCCATCCCGGTGGCCGTACCGCGTGGCAGCAGAAGATTGTATGGCCAGCCACAGTTGCAGTAGCTTTCTGGATCGTTGGGAAGGTCAGCATGCTCCCGGACCGGTACAGGGGGTTTGACGGCCGGCTTGCGAATCACCGACGCCAGCTGGGCCGGACGAAAGATGACCGTGCGCTCGCTGGCAGGCAACGTCGTATGGAACTTGTCCATCTCGATCCACATTCTGCGCTCTGCGGCGACCTGTTTGGCAACGAGGAAGATACGGATGGTGACATCAGTGTCCTGGGCAGCGCGGTTCTCGACTCGGAGAAAGTAGACAAACTCGCGCTGGTCTAGATATGGAATCTGGGCGATTGTCCCATCGCGCAGTGTGATCGGGCGGTGGAGCATGCTTGTCTCTAGCGTAGCGGTAGCAACACCGCCGGACGAGAAGTCTGTATCCCAGTTTGCGCCACCAAACGTCTTAGCGCCATAGCTTGGGCCATTGAAGCTATGCGCCCCCGGAAGCTGATCACGGAAGCTGAGGATGATATCCCGGTCCTGACGGATCACGACGTTGGGGGCGTCGTCCCAATCGTTCGGCGGCTGCTGTTCCTGCCAGGTGAACGAGAAATCGTCGACATGCCGGTGCCAGCGGTAGAAGACCGGATCGCGGATGGCGGCCTCGGTATAGTACATGAC
>JBBRHB010000123.1:0-10382 GCA_038223355.1 Chloroflexales bacterium | reverse complement strand
GGGATGGAAAGGGCTCCGCTGGTGTGGTATGCTCCATGGACGACCTCCCGTGGGTGGCTAGGTTCTCAACTTCCACAGCCTACCCGCTGGCGGTCGGTTTTGCAACGCCCTCCCTTCCAAAGGGCCAAACTTCAGGACCGCTGGCTGTGCCAGCGGTCATTTGCTTGCTCGGTGCGAATAAAAATATTGCTGCCTGTAGCGGATCTCGTGTGTTATACTGGCGACGTTACAGACTGCGGTCTATGGGAGGTCGCCACGCTGCGATCTTGTTTTTGGAGGCACGATGTCCCGTTCACGCTCAAGCCAGGTCGCCTATATTTGTTCGTTTTGTACCCGCAGTCAGGAAGAAGTGCAACGCTTAATTGCCGGCCCTGGCGGCGTTTTTATTTGCGACGAATGTGTAGCACTATGCACCCAGATTATTGCCGAAGAGCGGGCAACTAAACTCGCACCTCCAGTTCCTCAACTCGGTCGTGTACCAACTCCAGCCCGGATCCGTGAGCAGCTTGATCAGTATGTGGTGGGCCAGGACCGCGCCAAAAAAGTCCTTTCGGTGGCGGTTTATAATCACTATAAGCGAATTCAGGCTGGCACTGAGGTCGACGGTGTTGAACTCCAAAAATCAAATATTCTGCTTCTTGGTCCCACAGGTAGTGGCAAAACACTGCTGGCGCAAACCCTCGCGCGCATCCTTGATGTGCCGTTTGCGATTGCCGATGCGACGGCGTTGACCGAAGCCGGCTATGTAGGCGAAGATGTCGAAACGATCCTCCTGCGGCTGATCCAAGCAGCTGACGGCAACATCGAACGTGCGCAGGTTGGCATTCTCTATATCGACGAGATCGACAAGATTACTCGCAAAGCCGATAATCCCTCGATTACACGCGATGTTTCGGGCGAAGGTGTGCAGCAGGCACTGCTCAAGATTATTGAGGGCTGCGTGGCACATGTGCCGCCCGTACCGGGTCGTAAGCATCCTCAACAAGAATATCTTCCTTTCGATACCACCAATGTGCTGTTTATTTGTGGTGGTGCCTTTGAGGGGCTTGAGCAGATTGTGCTCCAACGCTTAGGCCAGGGCAACGCTATCGGCTTTGGGCGTGGCAAGCAACAAGCAATGGCCGAGCAGCTCAATCCGTTGCAAGCTATCGTGCCAGACGATCTTATGCGCTTCGGATTGATCCCCGAATTTATCGGTCGCCTGCCCGTCACAAGCGCCCTAGAAGCCCTAGACGAGCACGCGTTGCTGCGCATCCTGACTGAACCGCGTAATGCGCTGGTCAAGCAATATCAAAAGATGCTGCTACTGGATCGCGTCGAGCTTGAACTGACTGCTGATGCATTGCAGGCTATTGCCGGTGAGGCCTATCGCTCAGGAACCGGTGCACGTGCCCTGCGGGCGATTGTGGAAAGCTTGCTACTTGATGTTATGTACGAGCTGCCCTCGCTGGATAATGTTGGCCGGTGTATCATCAATAGCGAGGTGGTAGTAGGTCGTGGCCACCCCATCCTCGTACCGCGCACAGATCGGAGACGTGTGCTCGACGAAGCTAGTTAAAGGTAAAACGTATGCCGTTACTGCGTCGTACCCGCCAGCCTGCGGTTGAGCAGCGCCAACCCCGGCGCATTTTGGTCGCTGATGATGATATCAGTATCGCCAATCTTGTGCGCCAGGCTTTGAATGGTCCAAGCTATGTGGTTGAGGTCGCCACAAATGGCCTCGAAGCGATCCAGCACTTCCGCAAAGCCGCCTTCGATCTGGTCATTCTGGATGTCATGATGCCCTTTGTGGATGGCTTCGAGGCCTGCCAGCGTATCCGGGAAATTTCGGATGTGCCGATTGTGATCCTGACCTCACGCGGGGGCTCGGACGATATTGTGCACGGCTTTGAGCTTGGTGCCGACGACTATATCACCAAGCCATTTAAGATTGCTGAACTGTTGGCGCGTGTGGATGCGATTTTGCGGCGTGTCGAAGGGCGCCATGACCGGCAAGCCCCGGCCACACTCCAGGTCGGCGATCTCCATATCGACAAGCCGCGTCATGCCGTTACTCTGGCCGGACGACTGGTCATCCTGACGCCGATGGAGTTCGAGTTGCTTTATTTCCTGACGGCCAATCAGGAGCAGGTTTTCGACCGTGAAACGTTGTTTCGTGAGGTGTGGGGCTACGAATATGTTGGCGAGACGAATCTCGTTGATGTATGCGTACGCCGCCTACGTGAAAAGATCGAAATTGAGCCGTCGAAGCCGCGCCGTATTGTTACGGTACGGGGCATTGGTTATAAGCTGGCTGGCGACGAACCACGGCCTGAGGTAGCCCCAGACGTAAGCAGTTAGATTACATATAGATCACAGAACGGCATCTCTATCTGTTCTACATATCAGCGAGCTTTGGTACGCTTCCCCTAAGGGTCGGAGCGCTGCTAAAACAGTACGCCCCACAAAAAGTGCTCCGCTCCCTTGAGCGCTGAGGAGGATGCGTAACGTGGAGCGATCGCCGATTTATCAAACATGTTCGACGCGTGTTCTGTACTATCACCGGTCTCACCAGGCCGTCGCCAAATATATTCTGGCCGTTGTACTCTTGGTGCTACTCGGCGCTCTCCTTGGGAGGGGACTGCCGCTGGCTAAGCATACACAGCTACCCTTAGCTCCTGCTCGTGATGCTGGCATTGCCCATCGAGCTGTTATCGACCGTCTCGTCGCACCAACACTCATGGCTACGACCAGGCATGCTCAAGCGCCCTTAGCGACCAGCAGCGTGAGTATCCCACAGCTAGTCGCCACACCCACTGCCATGCCTAGCACCCCGAATGGCCAGCAGTGGCAGGTTGTTAATACAGGTGGGTTGGGACTTTGCCTCCGGCCCAACCACGACCTCCAAAGTCCGCCGATTAAAGTGCTGCCCGATGGCGCGCTCGTTACGGTGCTTGACCGAGACGTCGTTGTAGCCCACCATAGCTGGCGACACGTCAGTATTATAGGCGGTCTTACCGGGTGGGTTGCGAGTGATTACCTTGCCTCTCCCCAGTAATACTGCTTAAGGTGCCACAAACGAGAGATCGGCATAGTCGAGCATAAACCAGGGCGGCATGCCCACTTGGCCCGCCGACAAGTTGCTGATGGTAATCGTGTTGGGACCGTTGTGGATTAAGCCGGCGTTAAAGCTCCAGGTATAGCTACCCCAATTGCCCGCAGGCAACGCGTCACTATCGTTCGGTAATGGGTCTAAGCCATTATAAATCTCTTGTCCATTAACAGTGATACTGATAAGCGTTTTGCTTGCTCCTTCGGAGTCCAGTCCAAAGATCAGCAGGCTGGCTGTGCCCTGTGGCTGCCCTGCTAGGGGCAACAAAATGGGCGTGGTCATTGTATGGTACGGCGTACTCGCACCATAGATCCAGGTTGCTGTATGGCCTTTAAATGGTGCGCGACCAGTTCGGACATAGCCCCCGCGCCATTCGGTATCTTCGATGCGACCGGTGAGCAACCCTGCCGGTAGTGGTGAGGCTGCCGGTATTGGCGGAGCAACGGGTGTCGGCTGGGCTATTGCGACCGGTGCTTTCGTTGGGATGGAAGTCGGTGCCACCAGTATGGGGGTTGCGACGACAGGCACCACGGCCGCTGTCGGTGGTTCGCTCGTTGATGTTGGTGGTTGGGTTGGTACATCGATCACAACCGGTGGAACGATGGTTGGCAGTGCAGATGGTGTCGCGGTTGTGAGTGACAGCACCGTTGCCCCAGGTACGAGGGGAGCAGCTTCTTGGCTCGGTAGCACCGATGCTGCCTCCGTTGCAGTCTTGGTCGTGAGCGCTGCTAAGCCCTGCGTGGTGGTGACTACCGTGGTGCTTATGCCGGCTGAGGTTAGATTACCACTCTCGGCAACCACATGCTGTCGCTGGCTAAGGAGGAGGGCGGTGGCGGCTACTAAGATGGCTAGAATAAAGGCCAGTGCGGCCAGCCTCGATGCTAAGCCACCCCGTATACTCTGTGCGCCTGATAGAGGGTGGCCGCTGGCCGGCGGTAAGGAAGCCAGAACATCCGGTGGCACAAGCTTGCCGGTCTCATAACCGGTTGGAGTGGTCGTGGCTGTAGGTGCGGTATCTACCACGAAAGGGTGGGTCATGACCACCTGTTGGAGAGCGGCGACCATCTCTTCGGCTCGCTGGAAACGGTGTGCCGGATCCTTCTCGAGAGCATGCAGCAGCACCGCTTCGAGCGGTGGCGGCAGGGCAGGATTAAGGCTACGGGGTGAAGGCGGTGCTTGTGAGATATGCTTCTTTAAAACGGTCATCGGCGTTGGTCCATCGAATGGCACTCTACCGGTAAGTAGTTCGTATAAAACGACGCCAACCGCGTATAAATCGGTTCTGGGGTCAGCAGGCTGTCCTGTCGCCCGCTCTGGTGCCATATACACGGCTGTCCCTACCGTCTGACCGGGCGGTGTTAAATGCCGATCGTCATAGGTAACTTTGGCGATGCCCCAGTCGGCCAGCATCGGCCAGCTTGGCGCAGGCAGCAAAATATTCGACGGCTTGATATCGCGATGGATCACGCCATGGTTGTGGGCATAGCCGAGTCCTTCCAAGGTAGAAATAATCAGTCGCAGTGCCGTGCCCGGCTCCATCGGCTGCCCCGTCATCAAGTGTGCCACAGTCAGCCCGTTCGGAATATACTGCATCACGAAGTATGATTGGTTATTCTCCTCCCCATAATCATAGATCGGGAGAATATTGGGATGCTGAAGCTGTGCTACCAGCTGCGCTTCGTGCTCAAAACGGGCGGTAAATTGCGGATCGAGGCTTGGCAGCAGCACCTTGATAGCGACAGAACGGTTTAAGGAGCGCTGATAGGCTTGGTAGACCGTTGACGTACTGCCGCGACCAATCACCTCAACCAGGCGATATGGGCCTAAATAGGTATCGATTAAATTCTGCATATGTAACTATGTATTGAGAACGGCACAAAAGTTGCTCCATATCTTGGTATGAATCGCACGCGACCGGGTTCACTCCTATTGGAACGCCCGAACGGTATGCAAGATGAGATCGTGCTACACGAGCCGACGACCACCCTTGGTCGTTCTGCTTCCTGTACCATTACGGTCGACTTGCCTAACGTGTCACGTCTTCACGCGGTGATCGAACTGCAGCATGATCGCTATATCCTGATCGACAAAGGGAGCATCAATGGTACGCTCGTGAATGGCAATCGGCTCGTCCGGGAGTACCAGCTGAACACCGGAGACGTCATCTGGCTCGGTTCAGCCGCTGCCCCACTGGTCTTTTCGGATCCAGAAGCAACGATGATTATGCCCATTGACACTTCACCAGCGCCATTGCTCATTAACGCACTCGCCCGGACGTTAACGGTCTATGGCACTGCCGTTCTACTCAGCCCGCTGGAGTACAGCCTCCTGCTGTATCTAGCCACCCATCCCGGCCAGGTCTGTACGCGTGAAGCCTGCTTCTTGGCCGTATGGAACCAACCCTATGATCACGCCACCTGCGAAGACGCACTCAACGCATGCGTAGCAAAACTGCGACGCAATCTCCGTGCCACTGCCCATGCCGCTGCACAAGAACCACCGCTGATTACGACGGTCCATCGCATCGGCTTCCGGCTAGATACTCCGGTACTATGGGCTGCTGATCCTCGAAGCTGACTAGGTAACTCTGCTCATTAGTTGGTTAGCTCGTGGATCACAAACGGATGGTCTGCCTTCAGCCTGGCCCCATACCCCCAAGCTATCATTCACCCAATGAATGTGGGTGAGGGAAGATGCACGGACAATATTCTCGCAAGCTTGATCGTCGTCTGCTACTGGGTAAAACCCGTAGCACTTTGGCACATATGATCCCGCAGCGTTGGCCGGTGTTGAGACAGCCTGCGCTAACCCGACCGGTGCCAAGCAAGATCCATGGCCTGCGCCGCGCTGCGCAATGGCAGCCGGCGCGTATTGCCAATGTATCGCCGTTTCGTACGCACGTTATGCCAACCGTACGACCGCCATGGTCATGGTTGTGGCATGCCGAGGCAGCTGACCAGCGCGTGGTGGCCCGCCGTATCATGCTAACTGGCTTGATCCTTTTTGGTCTGATTGCCCACGCCTTAAATATGTTTCACTACCCGGACCAGCAGTGGATTGCGGTTGAGGGTAGCTATGTAGCACGAGCCTGGGCTTTGCTCCACGGTCTCCTCACACCGGCCGATTTCTTCGGCCAGCCGCCTGCGGGTTGGTTGCTGTTAGCCGGCTGGGGAGCAGTAACGCGCGGACCGCATACCTTTGGTACGGCGATCGAAAGTGCGCGCGTGTTTATGTTGCTGTTGCACCTCGGGATGCTCCCGCTCTTGTTTCGCATCGCACGTAAATTCGGCTGTGACGATGGCGCGGCTGCCTTTGTAGTGCTGCTCTTCTCGTTGTCGCCTCTGGCCATCCTTTACCAGCGCTTTGTGTTGCCCGAGAACATCATGGTGTGGTGGCTGTTGGTCAGCATCAATGTCCTGCTCGACGGCTGGCACCGCCTGAGTCGCCTCAGTCTCAGTGGGCTGTGCTTTGGCCTGGCTCTCCTGACTCACGAAAGCGCACTGGTGCTGTTGCCTGTCCTGCTAGTACTGCTCTGGCAGCAGTATGGCCTCCGCCGAACGCCGTATGCCCTGGCGGCCTGGCTTCTGCCATTAGTATTCGTTGTCAGCCTGTACCCGCTCGCGGCGCTACTACACGGCGACCTAACACTCCTGAAGCCTGAGCTCCGCGGCCTTATGCACGTCCAGCCGGTAAGCAATCTCTGGCAAAGCCAGGCACCATTTTGGCAACTCGTGCGAACCGATTGGTTCCCGCGCGACCCGCTATTGTTTGTTGGGGGATTGGCGGCAACGCTGGTTATTCTAGGGCGTGGCCTGCGAGATCGCCGGGCGGCGCTGGTCGGCTTGCTGGGCCTGCTGTCGCTGGCTTACTTAAGCTATGCCGCTAACGTCGTAGATATCGCGGTGCTACTGGCATTCCCCTTTCTGTCCCTCAATCTCGGCCTGCTCGTTGCACCGCTGCTCAACCATCTGTCCATGCTCAAGATCCCGCAGCGTCGTGCGCCTCTGCTGTACCTGCTGGCCCTGCTCATGGCCCTGGCGCTGGTCACGGGCTACTGGCAACGGGGCAAACTCCAGTCCTTGTATGGCCCCAGTCCCGAACCAACTGAGCGCGCAGCCACGCTCTGGATCAAGCAACATCTGCCCACCGACAGCGCTATCATAGCCAGCGATAGTGTTTGGACCGATCTGCGCGCTCCTGGTCTGGGCGGCGGCGCTTTTGGCAACGTCCGGCGGAGCATGCCGGTGGCTCCGATAACGGGCAACGCTGCTCCCGCCGGGCAAACCGTTGAATATCTGATCCTGCCAAATCAACCCGCTGCAGCTAGCGCGATCTCCACTCCGCGCGTCAGTTCGGCACTGGCCCAAGCGCATGTTGTCCGGCAATGGGGCACTTCGACCGACGGTATGACGCTATGGAAAGTAGACCAAGCGAGCCCGAGCGACGAACATTGGTTGGCAGCGAGCGCCACCTATCTGCGCCAGCACTTCGATCATGATGGGGCCTATGTCGATCCTAATGGTCCAGTTACGGCCGAAGCCCAGGCTAATGCCCTGCTACGTGCTGTCTGGTCAGATGACCGCGCCGCCTTTGCAGAGGTCTGGAGCTGGACTCAAAACCATATGCTCCGCGCCGATGGCTTGCTCCAAGAGACGTGGAGTCCTGAGGCACGTGGCAACGAGCGCACTGCCGCTGATGCCGATAGCGATACGGCATTGGCGCTCTTGCTTGCCGGTAAACGCTGGCACGAAGCGAGTTGGGACGCGGCAGCGCGGCGCATGCTTCGTGCAATCTGGGAGAATGATGTCGTAATGGTGGCTGGTAAGCCCTATCTGGTGGCGGGTAACTGGGCGCGCGATGACCAACTCTTGCCGCTCAATCCCAGCTACTTTGCCCCCTATGCCTATCGTGTCTTCAGCGACGTGGATCAGGCCCATCCCTGGCAACAGTTGGTCGATTCAAGCTATACGGTGCTGCAGCAGGCAGCCCAAGCCCCTCTAGATGGCAAAGCGGGGATCGGCTTGCCACCGGAGTGGATTGGGGTTGAGCGCGCTAGTGGCCGACTTATCCCTTTGCAGATCAGGGGTTTAGGCGCGGCCGCTTGTACGGCCTGTTATGGCTATGATGCGCCGCGTAGCTACTGGCGCGTGGCGCTCGATCTACGCTGGTCAGGCGAGCAGCGGGCGCGGGCTTATCTCCGGCTGCCTAACCTGTTGCGCCAGAGTGTGCAGGCAGGGGGAGTGCTAGCCGGTTCCTATGCGCATGACGGTACGCTGCTCCACAACGACTTGAATGTTGTTGGAAATGCCGGTGCTCTTGCTGCCTTGCTCACGACCGACCCGGCCCTGGCCCATAGTCTCTATGCACGCGCCTTCATCGGTGATGCCTCGATAGATAATGGTGGTGTATATTGGGGCAACCCCGATGATCTCAGGGCACAAGCCTGGGGTTGGTACGCCACGGCGTTGTATGATAATCTCCTCTCCGATATCTGGCATAGTCCGGGTGGCCACTAGGGGGCGCAAGCAAGGAGCCAAGATGAACGATGCGGCGGATGTTATCATCGTAGGGGCCGGTCTGGCCGGTCTCGTCGCTGCTGCGGAACTGGCCGACGCCGGCAAACACGTTCTCATCGTTGACCAAGAAACGGAGCAGAACCTGGGTGGCCAGGCGTTCTGGTCGTTCGGTGGGTTGTTCCTGGTCGATTCGCCGGAGCAGCGCCGCATGCGCATTCGCGATTCCTATGATTTGGCGCTAGAGGATTGGTTGGGTACCGCTGCGTTCGACCGTCCAGAGGACTACTGGCCGCGCAAGTGGGCCGAGGCCTACGTCGCCTTTGCCGCTGGGGAGAAGCGCTCTTGGTTGTACGCCCAAGGTGTACGCTTCTTCCCCATCGTCGGCTGGGCCGAGCGTGGCGGCTATGGGGCAATTGGTCATGGTAACTCTGTACCGCGTTTTCACATCACCTGGGGTACTGGGCCGGGAGTACTGGCTCCGTTTGTCCGGCGCGTACTCGCGGCACAGCAGCGCGGCTTGATAACGGTAAAGTTTCGCCATCGGGTCAACGAACTAACGCGGACCGGCGGCGTGGTCGCTGGGGTAAGCGGCGAGGTTTTGGAGGCCAGCGCAGTCCAACGCGGCCAACCAAGCTCACGCGTTGCCGTGGGCGCGTTTACCTTCACCGCCCAGGCTGTCATCATCACCTCGGGCGGCATCGGTGCCAACCACGACCTCGTGCGCAGCAGTTGGCCTGGGCGCCTCGGCGCTCCGCCCAAGCAGATGCTCTCAGGCGTGCCGGACCATGTGGACGGGCGGATGCTGGCGATTGCCGAGGCATCCGGCGCCCGCCTGATCAACCCCGACCGGATGTGGCACTATACGGAGGGCATCCAGAACTGGAATCCGATCTGGAGCCGCCATGGCATCCGCATCTTGCCGGGGCCATCCTCCTTGTGGCTGGATGCCCGCGGCCGGCGACTACCCGTACCCTTGTATCCGGGCTTCGACACGCTTGGCACGCTCCAGCACATTCTCTCCACCGGCTACGACTATAGTTGGTTTGTGCTAACGCAGAAGATACTCAAGAAGGAATTTGCCCTTTCGGGCTCGGAGCAGAACCCAGATCTAACCAACAAGAGCTGGCGTCAGGTGCTTGGTCGCGCCAGGGGCCGGGCGGCGACAGGAGCTGTGGAAGCCTTTAAGCAGCATGGCGTTGACTTCATCGTCAAGCATAAGCTGGTTGATCTCGTGGCCGGCATGAACGCTCTGACCGAGGAACCGCTGATCGACCTAGCGGCGTTGGAGCATGAGATCGTGGCGCGTGACCGTGAGCTAAATAATCGCTTCGGCAAGGATACCCAGATTAACTACATTCGCGGCGCGCGGAACTATCTAGGTGACCGGCTCATCCGGACGGCCGCACCGCACAAACTACTTGACCCGCAAGCCGGGCCCTTAATCGCGGTACGTCTGCACATCCTCACGCGCAAGACGCTAGGAGGGCTGGAAACCGATCTGTCCAGCCGCGTGCTCGGCGCCGACGGGCAGCCGGTACCGGGACTGTATGCTGCGGGCGAAGTTGCAGGCTTCGGCGGTGGCGGTATGCATGGCTACCGGTCACTCGAAGGGACCTTCCTGGGGGGCTGCATCTTCTCGGGACGGGTTGCTGGTCGCGCGGCGGCTAAAGCCGTGCTCTAATCAACATCACTGCCGCCTGCCGCGTACGCGAATACGCCGCGCCGGAGACTGTTGCCTAACCCACGCCAAAAACGCCGCCATCCGTGGCTCATCC
>JBBRHB010000122.1:0-10405 GCA_038223355.1 Chloroflexales bacterium | reverse complement strand
GCACAACTGGTTGCCAGGTCAAGACCAATACCGCTGCTCGCGCCCGTTACGAGCGCCGTGCGTGCCGTTGCCTGTCCCACGTTTGCTTGCATGCATTACCTCTTGCGTACTGTGTTTCACTCCTAGTTATCCACCATCTGTCAAGCTTAGTTGAGCCATGGTTCAAAAAGAGGTGAGTGCTGGATCACACGGGGAAGAATGGCATAGGTACCACTAGGACTTTTGTCATACAGGCATCACAGATTGGCGGTGAGTGAGCGAAGAATCGTATGATATACTGGCTTGGCATGCGGGTTGCTATTCCATGCACAACAAACAGTCATCGCTATTATTGGGAGGTTGGGACAGCTTATGCCGGAGTTCGCCTTGATCGTATGGCCAGTGCTTATGTTGGTAACCGCTCTTATTCCCGTTTTGCTGGGCTTGCGCGAATATCGCCGGACCCGTTAACTGCCCGAGGTAGACCAGGACCCCGTCTGTCAAGGCGAAAACAGAAGCATCTGCTATAAAGCTGGGTCGTCCCAGCTTTCACGCTTTAAGTACCTATGCCTATGTCTTTAGCAACCTCGGCCGCCCCACACTGGCGGCTGTTATGTATGCCAGCAGCCGGCGGCGCATGGAATATGGCGGTCGATCAGGCACTGGTGGAACTGTATCCCCAGCAGCAGTGGCCGACGCTGCGGCTGTATAGCTGGGCACCGGCGTGCGTCTCGCTGGGCATCGCGCAACAATGGAGCGCCGTACACGTCGAACGGTGTGCCGAGCGCGGTATTGAGATAGTACGACGACCGACGGGCGGACGCGCGATATTGCACGACCGCGAGGTGACTTATAGCGTCGTGACACGCCAAGATGATCCATTGATTGCGGCAGCGACGATTGTGGCCGCGTATGCCCAGATCAGTGCGGCGCTGGTGACGGGGCTGCGGCGGCTCGGCGTGGCGGCGGAGTTGGCAGCGCGACCGGGGACGGATGCCACTAAATCGGCGGCCTGCTTCGACCTGGCGGCGGATCACGAGATTATTGTGGGCGGGCGCAAGCTGGTCGGGAGCGCACAGGCCCGCAAGCAGGGCGTCGTTCTACAGCAGGGAACGTTGTTGCTACACGCGGACGTAGAGACCCTGGCGGCGGTGCTGCGTGTACCGGCACATGTTACAGCCGAGTATCTGGGGCAACGGCTGGTGGCACTGGACGAGGTGCTCGGCAGAGCGCCGGCAGCCGCGGAGGTCGAGACGGCGTTAGTAGCAGGGTTTGTGGAAGCGTGGGCTATTGTGCTTGAGCCGGGAAGTTTGACACCGGCAGAGGGGGCGCGGGCCGAGGAGCTGGTACACGAGAAGTATGGCAACGACGCGTGGACGCGACGGCGCTAGTCATTGATGGACGGGAGCGTGGTAGACGCCGGCCGGCCGGTAATGAGTACGGTCAGGGCCGCCTCTGCAGTTGCACGAACCTCGGCAGTCAAAAGAGCACAGCCAGCACCCCAATCACCTTCGATGACCAGCGCGCGCTGTAATTCGCGGAGAGCCACGGCGACTGCCGAGCAGTCGCGACCAAGCAGCGCGGCCAAGATCGCCGGGTCCTCGGTGGCGAATGCTTGTAGCAGCAGGTCACCGTTGAGACCGTGCTGCAGGGCCGTGACTACTATGTATGTGCGCAGCGCCTCATCGAAATCGAGTCCCATCTCCGCTCCTAATCATCGCACGCCACCCCTATAATCGTACCACTTAAAAAATTGGTGCATCCATTTTTTCATTGCGTGGCGTATGTGAAGTAGAAACGTTTAGGTAGCTCGGTACAACGATGGGCAGAGCGCAGACAAGGTACTTAGATAGGTAGTGTCAGCAAATAACGAGCGGCACAGGTCTTGCTTAGTACGTAGCGCTGGTTGTGCTCGCCCACGACAAAGTATCGAGCATTACAAGGAGACGAATCCATGACGGAACGCGACGAAAAGAGCCTGTTCGACAAGACGGTTTCACGGCGGAACTTGCTTAAAGGTGTCGGTGTCGGCGGTGCGGCCGCAATCTTCGCTAACGCGTTAGGCGTTACAGCTGCCGGGGCAGCTCCGGCTGGCGATGATCCGCTGACCATTTTGAGCCTCGGTGCGACAGCAGAAGGGCTCGCAATTACGGCCTTCTACTCGATCATTACCAAGAGCTCGTTTTACAGCAAGCTGACGCCGGTCTACCAGAACTACCTTAAGTCGGCTCTGGCCCAGGAACAGACCCACTATGATTTGTGGGTTGCAAACGGTGGTAAGCCACTGACCAACCAGTTCTTCTTCCCGGCCGGCATTCTTGATAGCCTGGCATTGTATGTCTACACCACCGACGTGCTGGAAGGCACCTTCGTTGGTGCATACCTGGCCGCTATTCGGCGTTTCGCTGAGTTGGGCCGCCCAGACCTGTCATGGACGGTCGCTTCCGTCATGGGTATCGAGGCCGAGCACAAAGCGCTCAATCGCGCGATGGGCATTGACCAGGCGCATAGCGCGGCAGCCAATGATGGTATCCAGAATTCACCAACGCGCGAACCTTACGAAGCTGCAACGTTGTACCAAGTTTCGCAGGTCGCCCCGACCGTTGGGCCGATCCTGATGGGCGGTGTCGCGCCCGCATCGGCCGGCCCATTGCTGGCAGGCGTGAACTTCAGCGTCGGCCCGGTGACGCAGCCGGACCGCGCCACGGCACTTTCAGTAGCCAATCCGTTGACGAACACACCGGTACCGTTCCAGGCCTTCAGCTTCGCGAACAAGCATCAGCTGAAGACCAAGTAATAGCGCATTCAGAGCACGTCGCATGGCATCGTGCCTGCGGCGTGCTCTTTGTTTTGCCAAAAAAAGAAGGAGCGCTTGAATGCACCGTCGTCATCTACTTGCCTTTGTCCCACTGCTGCTGATGGCTTTCCTCGCACAACCGCAGGCGGCAGCAGCGGATAGTAACCTGTGTTTTAACGTACCCGGCATCAGCAGCTGTATCGCGGGTCGCTTTCGAGAATACTGGGAGCAGAACGGTGGTTTGCCGGTCTTTGGCTACCCCATTACGAATGCGGCGATGGAGCAAACGGCGGAAGGTAGCTTCCAGACACAGTATTTCGAACGCAATCGTTTTGAGCTGCATCCAGATAAGGCGCGCCCGTATGATGTCCTGCTGGGACGGCTGGGTGATGACCGGCTGAAGCAGGAAGGCCGTGATTGGCACGACTTTGGCACGAGCAAGGCCACAACCGGCTGCCTGTTCTTCCAAGAGACGAATCATACCGTTTGCGACCTGCAAAATGGAGCCGGCTTCAAGAGCTATTGGGAAGGGCATGGGCTACAAGACCCAACACTGAATGCGTACCAGCGCTCGCTGGCGCTCTTCGGCTTGCCACTTTCTGATCTCACGGTTGAAACAAATGCCGCCGGTGATACGGTCGTTACACAATGGTTCGAACGTGCGCGCTTTGAGTTTCATATTGACAAGCCGGTGGACTTCCGCGTGCTGCTCGGCTTACTGGGTAATGAGACCCGCAATCCAACGGCTCCCCCGCCATCACCATTGCCACCACCAGAGCCGGTACCAAACCGGCCATGCGATGGCGTGGCTGGGACCGATGGCGGCCTTGCTTTGCCAAATTGCGTACACGTCGGTGAGTCGCTGGTGATCGGGCTATTGAGCTTTGCCCCGAACCAGCCGGTCACTTTCTCGGTCACGAACAGCGGGGGACAAGTTGTTGGCGGGAGCCAGAGCGTGACCACTAATCAGTATGGTCAGGCCAGTATTACGATTAATACCAGCAGCTATGGTAGCACAGCGCTCGGCCCCGGAGATTATATTTTCATGGCCCAGAGCAGCGGTCATAGTGCGCATATCCCCTTCAGAGTTATTCCTTGAGCGCAAAGGCCGGCAACAGTTAAACGAACGAGGCGGAGCATATGCTCCGCCTCGTGCGCGCTGTCGCCCCTGGGGGGTGTACCATTATGACGACAACGAGCTTTTGTAGTGGAAGATTCTGTCTAACATTCGTTGGCAAAAGGCGTTGTGGATGCAGTAATAAGGTATGACAACCGATACCTATAGGAATTTGCCACCATTGGTGGCGGTGGTCGGGCCGACCGGCATCGGCAAGACGGCGCTGGCAATTGAATTGGCACAGCAACTCAACGGCGAAATCGTCGGAGCCGACTCCCGCCAGGTGTACCGCGAGATGGAGATCGGTACAGCCAAGCCGACTCGCGCTGAGCAGGCTGCCGTGCCGCACCAGTTGATCGATATGGTCGCGCCGGATGAGCCCTTCTCGCTCGCAATGTACTATGACACTGCCACAAGCGCTATTGGGGAGATGACGAGCCGCGGTAAGCTCCCACTGCTAGTGGGCGGGACGGGCCAGTACCTGCAAGCGGTCTTGGAGGGCTGGCAGATTCCACGAGTCGCGCCCGATTGGGAGCGGCGGGCGGCCTGGGAAGCGCAGGCGGCATCGGCGGGAGTGGCAACACTCTACGCGCAGTTAGCGCTGATCGATCCACGTGCGGCGCAAGGCATTATGCCCAATAACCTGCGGCGCATTATCCGGGCACTGGAAGTGTATGCCGTCACGGGTCGGCCAATCTCGGAGCAGCAAACGAAAGTGCCGCCGCCGTATCGCATAACGACACTCTGGCTGGATTTGGAACGCGAGCAGCTGTATCCACGGCTGGATGCCAGGGTCGAGCGCATGATGGAGTTGGGCTTACTTGAGGAGGTCACGCGGCTGGTTGAGCATGGTTATGACTGGGCGTTGCCTGCCATGTCGAGCCTGGGCTACCGGGAGTGGCAGCCGTATTTCGCAGGGCAGGCTAAGGTTGCAGACTGTGTAGAACGGCTAAAGTTCAATACCCATAACTTTGTGCGTAAGCAGACGAGCTGGTTCAAACGGCTGCCGAATATCCAACGCATCAAAGCGGATGGCGATGTGTTACGCGCGGTGCTGGCGGCTTATAAGGCGTAATTGGCGTGGGACGTGAGCCGTCAGCTTGGCAGAGCCGTTGCGCAAGTTGAAGTTGAGGCCGTTCAGTAGACTGCCCGTCCGCCTGCAACGAAACCTGCCAAGTTACCAATGTTCACCAATGTTCACTAGCTTGTTTACCACTGTTGACTAGTATGTTTACTCCTGCCCTTTATCCTTGAAAGACGGATCGTACTTGGAGGATCAAGATGCATTGAGCCGGAAAATATGGCTAGCCCGCTCTAACGTTGGTGTCGTTGTCCCGTCGCTTTATCATGTAGAAAGATATTCATCATGCGTACATCCATTCGTCGTTCGTTGCCAGTATTCATCCTCCTCGGTTTGCTCGTTGCCATCTTCGTGCCCGGCCACCCCCTACTCGCCGCGAGTCGTCCCGCTCACCTAACGCCCGCCAGGACCACTGCCCATCCGTCCACCAGCATGACCACCATTCCTGTGGGGAAGCTGCCCCTCGGCGTGGCGGTGAACCCCTCCATCCACCGCGCCTATGTCGCTAACTCTTCTGACAACACGGTCTCGGTGATCAACACCACGACCAATAGCGTCGTGGCCACCGTCGCCGTGGGGAATGGTCCGAATGATGTTGCGGTCAATCTGAACACCAATTTCGCCTATGTCACGAACCAGAACGGCAACAGCGTCTCGGTGATCAACACCACGACTAATACCGTCGTGGCGACGATTCAGGTCGGGCAGCAGCCCGATGGTATTGCGGTGAACTCTGGCTTCAACCGGGCCTATACAGCGAATTCGTTAGTAAATACGGTCTCGGTGATCGATACCACGACCAACCGCGTCGTGGCCACCATTTCCGTGGGGAATGGTCCCACTGACGTCGCAGTGGACCCCGCTGCCAACAAGGCCTATGTTACGAACATTTTTGCCAACACGGTCTCAGTGATCAACACCACGACCAACATGGTGACTGCCATCATCCCCGTGGGAAGTTACCCGTCGACCGCCGCTGTCTTCTCTCAGATCCACCGCGCCTATGTTACGAACCGGAACGACAGCACGGTCGCAGTAATCAATACGACGACGAACACTGTGGTCGCCACGATCCCCGTCGGGAGTGGACCCGCTGGTGCCACGGTGAATGTGAACAACGATCACCTCTATGTCGCCAACCAGTTCGATAACAGCGTCTCGGTAATCAACACCACGACCAATACCGTCGTGGCGACGATTCCCGTGGGGAGCAGCCCCAGAGATGTCGCTGTGAAGCCGGCGGCGCCTGACGAAGTCTATGTCACGAACTTTGGGGACAATACGGTCTCGGTGATCACCGGCCAGTAACATTGGACGCGCCGCGCAAACCAACTCGACGGTCGAAGCACACGTTGGAGTGAACAACGTATACGTACGGCCAGCTGGCCGATAGATTACATGTATATCGGTAGGCACCCTGATCTCCGCGTATGGCCCCGAAGGGATGTCGAGGCGCTGCCGGTTCACGGTAGAGTGTGTCCTGTGAGGGTAGGTGAAATAATGTGCCACAGTGGCTGCTGCCGAGAACGATAGCAGCCACTGTGGCGCGTCGGTTGGAGTAGAGGAAAGGAGGTTGCGATGGTTCGTGGTGCATTTATGGGAATAGCTGCCGGTGCGATGGGGACGGTTGTGCTGAATATTGTGACCTACGCTGATATGGCGCTCCGGGGGCGTGCAGCAAGCCAGGTCCCACAGGATCTGGCGGGGAAGCTGGCGGATATGGTTGGGCTCGATCTGACGCAAGGGGCCGTTCCGGAGATGGATACAGCGGAGCATCGTCGAATGGGAGTGGGGGCGCTCATGGGCTACGTGACCGGCCTCGGCGTCGGGGCCGTGTATGGCTTGGTGCAGCCTGCACTCAAGAACGTGTCATTGCCGGTGGTCGGCATCGGCGTGGGGCTGGCAGCGATGGCGGCGAGTGATCTTCCGGCGATGGCAACGCGCGTGACGGACCCTGCGACGTGGCGCCCGATCGATTGGGCGCTGGATGTCGGCTTCCACGTGGCCTATGGCCTGACGACCGTACTTGCCTACGAGGAATTCACGAACAGATAGCCTCGTGTCGGCTACATGTGCCACTCTACCAGCTTCTCGCTCGTTGAAAGCTGCTCATGCCGCTCTACGATAGTCATATGAGATGTCCCTGAGCGGCAGCGCTGCCACTCAGGGACATCGCACAGCCGTGCCAGCTAGTCCGCGAAGGGATTGGGCACGAGGTCCATCGCCGGCATTTTGTTCGTGAAGCCGATCGCCGGACAATTAATCACGAAGCCCGCCGAGCCATAGGGTGCCCCATCCGGTCCTGTGATCAGCCCGTCGACGGACAACTGCAAGATCGCATTCTCATCCGTTTGGCGCTTGTTCAAGCCCTTAGCAATGGCCGCATCCGTCCAGGCGCCCACTTGGGCGTCCCATAAGGGACTATAAGCATTGGCATGACGGGGATCGCCTAACGTGGGGAAGTCACCTTGCACATTGAGGGTGTCACCACCCGCCCGCAAGTCACTGATCAGGGCGGCGTTCGCCATGCTCGCGTCTTCACTCGCGTGGCCGTCTAGGATCAGATGCGCCAATCCCTGCGCCTCAGGATTATCCCGTCCGGTCTGGCCATTAGCCATCACGAAGATCCGTTCCCGGGCCGCGCCCAGAAAATCGTCACCACCCAGGAAGGAGGCCTTGTTCAGAAGTGGCACGTAGGTAGAGCGCTCCAGCGTCGCCGCCATCGGGTCAGAGGCTTCGGTGCTGATATACAGAATTGGCTGCCCCGAGTCGAACCCTTTGACAAACAGGAGATCTACGGTGCGGGTCGCGGTGTTGATCGCCAGGACCCGATCTTCGGTGTTGCTGTGGGTTACGACGTCGAAGGGTCCATCACCGGTCGCGACGATCGGCGCGTTATAGACGACACTCGACCCCTGAAAACGAATGAAAGGACTATACTTGGCGTCACCGACCGAGCCCGGCTGAGCATTGGCCGGAGGAAAACCTTTTGGACCAGGCTGGAGGATACGCGCCGGACTAAAGTCGGGCACACCCTGGAAATGGACGGTGGCTTCGCCAAACTTGTTGTCGGCGGGTGCCGTCAAGGTGACCTCCTGCACACACTCTGCACAGCCAATCGCCATATTGGCCAGTTTGGGAGCGTAGTTGACGTTGAGGTCATGGGCAAGGCCAAAGTCGGAGGCATCCGTGATAATGTAATATACTGGGGTCCCCTGGAAGTCCCCTTTATGCAAGCGAAAGGTAACAAAATCATGGGTCAGGTTGACCCCGAGCACACTCTTGACCGTATACTTACTCTCCGGGAGATACGTGTCGCCGGGAGCCGACCAGGTCGAGGCCGACAGCAGCACTGCACAGGCCACCGTGACCAGGAGAACGAACGCGCCTTTTGATCTCATGGGGAAACTCCTTCAGGTTGTTATCCGTTTACCGTCGTACAATCATGCTGGCAGCCAATCTTCAGCTTCTACTCGAGCGGACAGTCTTAAACAGTGTGGTAAGCAACGGTAAACACGGGGGTAAAGATTGGTGAACAAACGTAAACGGCCCGGGCGCAGGGCGGTGATCTGCTGCGGTCTGTCGGGCCAGATACTCGGCCACGGTGCCGAAGGTCAGCTGTCTGCGCCGGAGGTAATGCTCAGGAGAGCCGAAGGAAGCGGTAGCCGATGCCCCACTCGGTTTGAATGTAGCGCGGATGTTCCGGATCATCGCCAAGCTTATGGCGCAAGCGCCCCACAAACACTTTCAAGTAGCTCGTATCGCTCGCGTATTCGGGACCCCAGACCCGCTCTAGCAGCAGCTGATGCGAGAGGACGAGGCCGGGATGGCGCACGAGCTCTTCCAACAAGCGATACTCCGTCGAGGTCAGATGGACGAGCGTCCCGCTGACGCGCACGCTATGTGTTCCACCGTCCAACAGCAGATCACCGGCGACCAGCATCGCTGGTGCGGTCTCGGAGCTCCCCTGGGCGCGCCGGAGCAGCGCCCGTAGGCGGGCCAGCAATTCCAGATGGTCGAAGGGTTTGGTCAAGTAGTCATCGGCTCCTAGGTCGAGCGCACGAATCTTGTCTACCGTGGCGCCACGCACGGTGAGCATGAGGATCGGTACCTGCGACATGGCGCGGATGCGCTGACAGACCACGAAGCCGTCGGGCGGCGGCATCTCAACATCCAGGATCACGAGGTCGGGCTGCGCTGCGGCAAAGGCACGGAGGGCCTGCACACCATCCTGGGCGATGGTGATCGCCGCGTCCGGCCAGCACATGCGTGTACCAAAGGCGACCACCTCGGCAACGTCCGGGGCATCGTCGGCGATCAGCACCTTCAGAGTCATCCCGTTGCTCCTGCGTAGACTACCGGTAACAGAACCCAAAACACCTTGCCATGTTCGGGGCCGTTCTCGGCCCAGATCCGTCCCGCATGCATTTCGACGATCGCGCGGGCAATGGCCAAGCCCAGCCCCGAGCTGCTATCGGCCGAGGTCAAATGATGGAAGCGCTGAAAAATGCTGTCAATTTCTGCGGCCGGGATGCTGGGACCGTCGTCGCGAATAAAGAATAGGATGTTCCCATCCACGACCTTGCCGCCGATCACAATGTGCGTGCCGGGCGGGGTGTGTCGATAGGCGTTTGAAAGCACGTTCACCTCGAGCTGTTCCAACCGAAAGGCGTCACCTTCGAGCACGAGGGGCTCGGGTAAATCGAGATCCAGGACCTGCTGTTTTTCGACAATGAGGGGATGGACGGCCGTCAGTGCCCGCATGACGACCGCCCGAAAATCAAGCTGAGCAGGTGCAAGTACCAGTGTGCCGGCCTCAAGCTGGTTGTGGGCCAGGAGATCGTCAATTAGCACGTTGAGACGCTCGATGTTGCGACGTGCATTCGCCAGCAGGTGAACTTCATCGGGCCGTAGCCGGTCCAGTATACTCGTCTCCAGGAGCCCCAGGCCGGCGCGTGTGGCCGTGAGAGGGGTGCGCAACTCATGGGAGACGTTCGCAACGAAGTCCGCCCGGATATGGTCAAGCTCTTCCAGCCGCTCGGCGGTACTTTGTACAGCGTGCGTCAGCGCTTGTTCCAGCAGCAGGCGGCGGCTAACGATCGCCATCCCCAGCCCAATCAACGTGAGCATGATGACCCGTGCACCAGCCAAGCGTAGGTCCATCATGCTGGGCATGACGGCCCGCAACAGGACGTCGATACTGACGGCGACGACTGCCACAGCGCCGGTAAAGATCAACGTATGCGGCACCGTCAAGCTCGCCGCGGCGCAATCGATGGCCAGCACGAAGAGCACAAACAGCGGCCCGCCGGCTTCAGCACCAAGAAAATAGAGTAATGCGGCAGCGGGCAGATCGAGGATGGCGCCCCAAGCGAGTGAACGACGTCCGGGTAAGCGCATTTTGACAAGCTCACCGACCAGACTGTATGCA
>JBBRHB010000121.1:0-10427 GCA_038223355.1 Chloroflexales bacterium | reverse complement strand
CGTCGTGCCACGTGGCCACCAGCACATGGCCTGCCATATCGCTGACGGTTCGCAGCGCGCGCAGCTCGCTCCCATCCGAGCCTGACTCGACCCACGTTTCCGCCCGTCGCATTGGTGGCCAGCTTTGCGGTGGCGCATGATAGGGGTCCGGGAGTGCGGCAAAGAAAGGCGCCTGGCGTGTCGTTTCCAGTATCACCTGATGGTGTATCTGACCTGGACGAATACGTACGCCGGAGAACAGAGCTTGGGCATGCGCAGCCAGCACTGGCGGCAGTGGCACCGGCTCGTAGAAGTGCCCATGCACTTGGAGCCAGTCCTCGATATGCAAGGGGCGCACGGTAGCGAGCACCGCCAGGAGTTCGCTGCGGCTCCAGCCTTCAGCCATAATGTGCGTTACGCTGGCAGGGCTACTCGCAGCCGCTGATCCATTGGGGACGATGACCGGCTCCGCGAAGGCACTTATAATGGTTGGCAGCGCTTGAGGCAAAAAATGGACGCGCCAGGAGCCTGCAGTTACGAACTGATCGCTCGACACCAATGGGGGTTCTGAAAGCAACACCAGCCGTTTAGTCGGTCCGACATAGACGCTTTCGAGGTTGGTGAAGTCGACTGGTATTCGTGAGCTAACGAAGTCGTTGCCTGCGGGTTTGCCCGGACCAATAATCATCGCCTGATCCAGTTCTGGCGGCAGCTGTGCCAGCCCGATGAATGATCCAGTAGATGGTGTCGTGAGGAGACGTGGTAAGCTCTGCGCTTGGTCGGCGCCGACGAGTGGGCAGCCTCGATCAATAACCGGCAAGCTGCGCTCGACCAGCGGTGGCTGCTCATCACTCGGATAAGCTGCGAGCATTCCGCGATCCACTGCCGTTTGTTCAGGAATCGTTTCCGAACCGAGGAGCCGCCAAGGTACGCGCTCGTTGGTCTGGCCATTGTTACGCTGGAGTTCGCGCACCTCGCGCAGTTCGTGGCTTTGGGGGTCGAAGCGGAGGAGGAGCGTACCACTAATAGTGCGTCCTTCCGCGCTCACGGTCAACGTTGTGTCTGGGCCGCTTCCTGAGACGCCCAGGGATCGAAGCATGTCAGCCGTCGCAGCCAACTCAAGATAGTGAAGGCCTGTGGCCCAGGCGCCATGCGTCCAACGGGCCACGCGCATGACACCCTGCTCGTCCGCAGCCATCGGCCACCGGTCGCGTTCGCCAGTATGACTCCTGACACCGTCCGGCAGCCCTCCACAGAAGGACGAGGCGACGCCACTCATGTAGGTCAAATAATCCTGCCCGTCGCCGGTCTCCCACTCCACCGGTGTTTGGTTGGAAACGAGTTGCATACGATGGCGTGCTGGCTGCTGCGGATCGACCCACTCCTCAGCTTGGACATTCAGCTGTGGTTGACCGAGCGTGATTGTCCAGCGGCGATGGAGGATCCCCCCCACTGGCGGGACACTCGTGTATCCCTTACGGGCTGCGTCGATGAGTGCGGCCGGAGAGAGTGCGGTGGTGACACGCCCAGGCACTCGAGCGCTCCTCCCCGGCCAGACGAGTGCGAGTAGGCCCAGCAGGATGATCCCGATCAGCCCGGCTTGCACAACCACTGGTCGCTGCCAGGGCCGCCGGTCGACTTGGTCCGCAGTAGCGAGCGCGGCGACGAGTGCTGTGTCTATGGGAAGCGGGAGCGTGAGGCTCCCAACGACCCGACTTAGTTGCTCGGCCAGGCTCTTTTCTAGCCGCTCCCAGCTAGGCAGCGTCACCTGACATGCCTGGCAGGTGAGCAAATGGCTTCGGTCGGCAGCCGGATCATCTAGCCGTGCCGCCCGGCAGCGACGACACGCCTCGGGCAAAGCTGCCACGTCGCCATGGAGCACGTGCATGCCATCAACGACGAGTATCTGTGTCTCGGCAAGCGTCAGATGTAGGGCCGGGGCGATCTGTGCCGTAGCCATGCCCCGCATCAAGCGGAGCCCGAACGCCAGGCGCGTGGCAGGGGCCAGCGTCCAGAAGGCCATCGGCAAGCCAGTGAAAGGACGGGTCCGCTGGAAGTGCATGCGGGGCAGTGGCGGCAGACTAGCGACGAGCCGTGCCTCGATTTGGTCGTCAAGCGCGATGTCATCCCATCGCAGAGACCGAAACGCAGCGATTACAGCTTCGCCGGCTCGCCCCGTGTTTGGATCACGCAGCAGGGCACTATGATACAGGGCAGCGGCATAGCGCCGGTAGGCACGTTCAGCGCTCTGAGGTAACGGCATTGATCCTCGTTTCGCTTGTGATCCTTTACCTACTCCTGCTGGCGTGGCGTCGCGCCTGAACCGCCTCAGCGAGCTCGTGCAGCACCTCTACCGTCGTCTCCCAGCCCATACAGCTGTCTGTGATGCTCTGCCCATAGACCAATCGGGACGGATCTGTCAGTTCCTGACGCCCCTCTACGAGAAAGCTTTCCATCATCACCCCAATGATGCCTCGCTCGCCCCGCGCGACTTGCGCCCCAACCTCGCCGGCCACGAGTGGCTGGCGACGGTAGTCCTTGCCACTGTTGTCGTGGCTCACGTCGATCAGGACTCGCGCGGGCAAACCTGTCGCCCGCAAACTCTCAAGCGCCCGCTGGACGTTGTCCGCATCATAGTTCGGGCCGCCTCGCCCACCGCGCAAAACAACGTGGCAATTGGGATTACCGCGTGTGGTCACAATCGCTGCCAGTCCCTGCTCAGTGACACCCATAAAGCTATGTGGACTGGCAGCTGCCGGTAAGGCGTCAATCGCCATTTGTACCCCACCACCCGTCCCGTTTTTGAAGCCTACCGGCATCGAGAGCCCGGATGCCAGATTGCGGTGGACTTGGCTCTCAGTCGTGCGCGCACCGATTGCCGCCCACGTCACCATGTCGCTGAAGAACTGCGGCGAGATGGGATCAAGGAACTCGCACCCGGTCGGTAGCCCCAGCGCAACCGTCTCCAGCAGCAGCCGGCGTGCGAGCCGCAGCCCCTCATTAACGGCGAAGCTGCCGTCGAGGTGCGGATCGTCGATCAACCCCCGCCAGCCTACGGTCGTCCGCGGTTTCTCAAAATACACCCGCATAATGATCCGCAGCTCCTGTGACAGCTGATCCGCAACTGCTTGGAGGCGTTCAGCATATGCTAGTGCTGCCAATGTGTCGTGGACAGAACAGGGGCCAACCACTACCACCAGCCGGTCATCCCGCCCATCCAGGATATCAATGACCTCCTGGCGCGTACTGCTTACTGCTACCGACCCGCTTGCGGTCACCGGCAGTTCCTCGATCAGGATCGCTGCCGGCAGCAGCGGCCTGTAGCCCGCGATACGTAGGTCCCGCGTCTGCAAGTGGGTGATCTCCATGGTGTCTTTTGCTGCCTCGCCGTCTGACATGTATGATCGCCTCCCCACAAACCCTCTAGTCTGCCACGGCGCGCCCCACGCCAATACGCTCTACGCCGCTCATATAGGGTTGTAAAACCTGTGGGATTAGAATGCTCCCGTCGGCCTGCTGGTAGTTCTCAATGATCGCAATCATGACGCGCGGCAACGCCAAACCGCTCCCATTGAGCGTGTGGACAAACTCTGGCTTGGCTCCCACCTGTGGCCGATAGCGAATATTAGCCCGTCGTGCTTGGTAGTCGCCAAAGTTGCCGCACGAGCTAACTTCGAGCCACTCCCCGCAGCCCGGCGCCCACAGTTCCAGATCATACTTCATCGTCGCAATCCCCAGATCGGCGGTGCACAGCTGCAGCAGCCGGTAGGGTATATCCAGCCGCCTGCAAATATCGGCCGCATTGTCGATCAGGCTCCAGAGTTCGTCATAGCTGGTCTGTGGTTCGACAAACTTAACCATCTCGACCTTATCGAACTGATACACACGCTTAATCCCGCGCACATCTCGGCCTGCGCTCATCTGCTCGTTGCGAAAACAGGGCGTATAAGCGACATGCTGGATTGGGAGCACCCCGGGCTCAATAATTTCCTCGCGATACAGATTCGTTACCGGTACTTCGGCCGTCGGGATCAGCGTCAGGTCTAGCCCTTCGATCCGAAACAGATTCTCGCCAAACTTCGGTAGGTTCCCGGTGCCGACCAGCACTTCTTCCTTGACCATATATGGCGGCGCAATCTCGCTATAGCCGTGCTCGTTAATATGCACATCAAGCATCCAGGTAATTAAGGCGCGCTGCAGCCGCGCTCCCAATCCCTTCAGCACAAAGAAGCGTGTGCCGCTCAGCTTGACCCCGCGCTCGAAGTCGATAATGTCGAGCGCCTCGCCCAATTCCCAATGTGGCTTAGCCGCAAAAGGAAAGGCTTTTTGCTCGCCGCGCGTCCAGACCACGCTATTGTCGGCTTCGCTGCTCCCAACTGGCACGTCGGGATGCGGCAGATTCGGCACTTCCAGCATCCGCCTCTGTAGCTCGTGCTCAACCTCAACGACCTCGTGGTCCATGCCGCTAATATGGTCCCCCAAGACTCGCATCTCGGCGATCCGTGCTGCCTTTTCCCCGGGCTCCTTGATCTTTGGCACCTCTTTCGAGACACTATTGCGCTGTGCCTTAAGCTGCTCAACCTCGGTCAAGAGCGTACGTCGCCGCTCATCAAGCTCGAGAATTGCATCGACCGCCGTAGTGGCATACCCAACCTTGCGCAGCCCATCCTTGACCACCTCAGGCTGCTCGCGCATCAGCCGAATATCAAGCATCTTGCGTTTCCTTCTGCCTTACAGCCGTTCATACTGCCACGATAGCATCTCGCCCTGCTGATACGGCATGACTCCATGGAATGGTCGCGGATCGTTGTCAAAGACCATCGGTAAAAAGTTGCGGTCACTGGGCCAGATCGGCAACTGAAGCAGTTGGGCCAGCGGTTTCCACTCAAGCGTGCCTTCGTAGTTACCGGCATGCACATCGCCGTGCCACTGATCAATCCGGAAAATAAAGCCGAACCAATCTTCACCCCGCTTCCCAAACCCTGGCCAGGAGATCGTGCCCCGCAACGATAAGCCATCTACAATAATCCCTGACTCTTCCCAGATTTCGCGGCACATACCGGCGGTCACGCTTTCGTTCGCTTCGAGCCGCCCACCTAAGCCATTATATTTACCATAATGGACATCGTCTGGTCGTTTGTTCCGGTGGATCAATAAGACCTGCTCCCAGTCCGCTGTGAGCACATAGCCGAGTGTAGCGAGAATAGGTTGATACATACTGCTCGATCTCATGTGTCATCACCGCTCGTGCATCCGTGCCGAAGGTACCGGATAGTCAACGCCCAGCTTCTCCGACAAAATATACAACGGCCGGTGTTTGACCTCATCATAAATGCGCCCCAGGTACTCACCAATCAGGCCTAGGCAGATCAGCTGAATGCCGCCGAGGAACAGTACGCTCACCAGGGTCGTCGCCTGACCGATAAAAGCTTGACTGCGGGATAAGCGCAAGATGATAGCCGTTACGATAAAGATTAAACTGAGCCCTGATACCATGAACCCCAGGTAGGTCGCCAACTGCAATGGCAAGTACGAAAAGCTGGTGATTCCCGTCAGGGCCAGCCGAATCATTTTATTCAAAGGATAGTGGCTTGTACCGGCATGCCGCTCTTGTCGCTCATAGTACACGCCGGTCTGCTTAAAGCCCACCCAAATCGATAAGCCACGCATAAAACGATGCTGCTCGCGAATCTGGTTCAAGGCATCCACAACCTTACGATCCATCAAGCGAAAGTCACCAGTATCGACCGGAATATCAACATTGGTGACACTGCGTATCAGCCGGTAGAAGAATTTGGCGGTCACCTTCTTGAACCACGTCTCACCAGCGCGCGCCTTGCGGACTGCATAGACCAGATCATAGCCTTCACGCCACTTGGCAACCATCTCCGGAATGACTTCGGGTGGATCTTGCAGGTCGGAGTCGATCACGACCACTGCACGACCACGCGCGAAATCTGCACCGGCCGTGATCGCAAGCTGGTGACCGAAGTTCTTGGAGAAGCTTAGCCCTTTAACGCGTGGATCGGCGGCATGCAGTTCTCGGATGATCTGTTGCGAGTTGTCGCGGCTGCCGTCGTTAACCAGCAAGATTTCATACGACTCTCCGAGTTGCTCCAGAATCGCTACCACCCGCTGGTAAAATACCATGACGGTTGGCCCCTCGTTATAAACCGGTGCGACAATCGATAATGTTGGCGCGTCCGTCTCAATGGTTCGTCCTGCCGACGCGCCCAGCGGCTCTGCTTGCATACGTTCAACCGTTTCCGGCATACCAAAATCTCCAACAAAAAACGCTCGCCGTCCGCGAAAGACGAAGAGCGCAAGCCCCTGTGCTCCTTCCTGTACGAGCACTTTGGAGCGAGACGACCGGTCAGGGCAGGTATCGGCTACGGAAATGCTAAAGTTACGCCCGCCTTGTACAGCTTACGGCGCTGGTAGCATAGCACAACCATAGGCAATCGGCAACGAAAACGTGCTGGCGACGCACGGCTGACGACCATACCCGCCCTCACTCGATCCTGAAGAAGTCAATCACCTTGCTACGCTCTTCTTCATCGACCATATATTCGATAAAGGTGATTCTCGTCCACGGAAACAACACTGCCGTACAACCGGGTGCGATATAGTTCACATCCTTGCCATCTTTACGCCGCAGATTGTTAACCACCACAAAATTATCGCTCGCCTCCGGTTCGTGCTCCATCTCACACAAAACTGGATCCTCGTTGGCAATGTGCAGAATTACAGTGCGTGCCATATGTCCCTGCTCCTAAAGTGCCTCAATACGAATAACGATTGACCCAATGCGTAGCTCATCCCCGACTTGTAAGCGTTGAAGCGTGCCGGGTGCTACCTGCTGGTTATTTACAAACGTGCCGTTGCCGCTTTCCAGATCTTCAATATACGTCTCTTGCACCGTGTTGCTGATCCGTGCATGCTGTCTGCTGACGCCTGCTTGGTAGCCCCCATCATTTGTGAGATCAAGATCAGGATAACTGGCTCGTTTGATATCTGCTCTACCTATCACGACTGGAGCATGCAATGGCAGCTTAACTGGCCGGCCATTATGCAACACGGTTGCCCGTAGTTCCCGTCCTGGAGACGAGACTGGTATGGCCGCCTCGGCGGGTACTGCTGACGGGGAAGCTTGTTTGACCCGCAGTGGTGTACGTAGTGAACGTCGCTGATCCTCCGGCAAGCAGCTGGCACCACAAACGAGACAAAAGATTGTGCCGGTATATTGTTGGCTATGACATCCGCTACAAATCATCTTGCTTTCCCTCGCCGCCCGCTAGTTAACGACCCTCGTTAGCTTTTGCTTCGGCGATCAACCCGCGTGTGCCGTACTTAATGCGCTTACGCCCATCCGTGCTCGCAGAGCCATTGTGGAGCAAGCGCATTGCCTCAATATGTACCGTTTGCGCCAGTTCCATTTCGCCTGCATTGAACAGATGAAGCCCTGCTTGCTGCAGCGTCTTCGTTCCTTCTGCGACCTGCCCTTTGGCGACTGCTTTCCACGCTTGTGCCTGTAAACGATATGCGGTCACGCGCTCCAAGACATGCCGTACACCCGGGTCGACGGTGAGCACAGGCTCCTCTTGGGCCAGCGCATCGACGCTTACATTAGTGACAAATTGAGTCGGCTTACCCGCGATCGTCTCGTAGCGCAGTTCAAGCTTAGCAATTGGTTGTTGCCCTATACTGCAGCTTGGTAGAATGAGTTCAAGGAGACATTGCTGCTCACTCCCCGCTGCCCATTCACCGAGTAGTACTCGCCAATGCCCGGCGCTCATCGCTTGGGGTACGAGTGGCGCAATAAACGGTTGGACGCGGTGGAGACTACCAATCTGAACGCCTGGTTGGGTCTTCACCCACAGCTCAACGCGCCGTGCGATCGTATCACGTAGCCGCTTAATCTCAGCTTCGAAGACCGGCACGATAGCGTCCAGCGACGTAATATATTGTGTGCGGCTATTCTCATCTGCTGCGATCAGTTCGAGCAAATCTTCATTCCACTCTGTGCCAACCCCAAATGCCGTTAGCCCAATGCCGCGTTGCTGAGCACGCCGGGCAAGCTCGATACACGTATCCTCGTCTCCATACGTGCGGCCATCCGTCAGCACAATGAGCCTGCTCAATGCTGCCAGTCGTGGTCGCTCGATCTCGCGTAGACCAAGTGCGAGACCCTGCGCCATTTCGGTGCCACCGCGTGCTTCAAGTGAGCTAATTGCCACATGCAGCGCGGTGTGATCAGCCCCGGTACTGGCCGGCACAATCACCTCTGCTCGGTCGTTAAAGGCAATCAGTGCAAAGGCATCGCGTGAGCCAAGCTGATTTACAACATGGCGAGCGGCCTCCTTGACCTGATATAAACGCTCCCCACGCATCGAGGAGGAGCGATCAAGTGCGAGGCAAAGATTAAGTGGCGTCTCGGGACTCTGCGTCAAGGTCGTTTTTGCGACGATGTGTAAATAGACTACTTGCGGTTCGGTGCTGATCCACAGCTCTGGTCGCGCTTTTGTGACCGTTAGTTGCACAACGTCGCTCACAACTGTAGCTCGACAATCGCTCGCACCGCTAGGATCAGCGCACTCGTGTTGTTGTCATGGAGCAGCATATCTACTCCTATGCTCTGACCGCGTACACATGATGGTCCATCGAACCAACGAAGACCAAACCATTATGTACGGCTGGTGATGAGACAACCGGAGCACCGGTTGCGAATTTCCAAACGAGCGTTCCGACGGTGACATCCAAACAGTAGAGAAAGGTATCTGCTGCCCCAAAATAGAGTTTGCCTTCATGTACCCGCGCGGTCGAAGTAATTTGACTCTTGGTATCGTACTTCCACACTACCTTGCCGGTTTTGGCCTCAAATGCATACATGCTGCCGTCGACGCCCCCCACGAATAGGCGGGGCCCCACCAATGTCGGCGACGCATTTACATAATGGCCGGTTTTGAAGCGCCATGCTGGCCAGCCTGCTTCTGCATCCAGCGCATACACGTTGCCATCCATCGAACCTACAAAAATGAGTCCATCGCCGGCTGTTGGACTTGAAATAACACCTTGTTGAGTTTTGTGTTTCCATCGCAGGCCACCGTTAAAGGCATCCAAGGCATAGACGTGACCATCTGAGGAACCGATATAAACGGCCCCGTTTTTGATTGCGGCCGATGATCGAACTGGCATCCATGCCCGGTGCTTCCAGAGCTGTCGGCCGTTTTGTCCATCGATGGCATACAGATGCTGATCATCAGAGCCAACATAGACGATCCGATCTTCAACCCGTGGTGATGAGCGAACGGCCCTCGCCGTCCGAAATGTCCATTTCGGTGTGCCGCGGCTCGGATCAAGCGCATAGATCAGCCCGTCCTCCGAGCCAACGACAACGAGTTCATTCCAGATCGCGGGCGAGGATGAGATGCCGCCTTGTGTTGCCCGTTTCCAACGAAATTCGCCCGACGTTGCGTCTAAACAATACAAATTGGTATCATAGGCGCCGATATAGAGTAAGCCGTCATGTACCAGCGGTGACGAGCGCACTTCGTCTTCGCAGGCGAACTTCCACACTACTTCTGTGCTCCCACTACCTGCGCTACGTGCCGCAGCGGTAACTGGCTGTGCCGTGCTTGGTGCCCCACTGCTCGTGACCCCCGGCACTTGTTGCAACAGTTCTTTCAGCGCGTACATCGTTTGCGGTCGCCGTTCTGGATCATAATCCAAGGCGCGCATAATCACTGCTTCCATCTCTGTCGAAACGAGTGGGTTAAGTTGCCGTACCGGTCGCTCCTGAAAGGTGAAAGGCGTCTCGCCTCGTGGATCACAGTTTGTGAGGAGCTGGTGCAAGGTGGCACCGAGTGCATAGACGTCGCCTCGCCGGTCTGCTATCCCCCGGTACTGTTCGGGCGGTGCATAGCCTTCCGTGCCGATCATCGTGCCCTTATGCTGATTTTGCTGCAGCAGGCGCGCAATACCGAAATCGATCAAGACAATGCGATTATCCGGCGTGACGATAACGTTCGATGGCTTCATGTCACGGAAAATGATCGGTTCGGGCTCGTGGTGGTGGAGGTAAGTCACGACATCGCAGATTTGGATGGCCCAATTCCCTACCTGGCCTTCGGTCAGTGGACCATGCTGCTTCTCCAAGGTTGATTCGAGATCCGCGCCCGGAATGAGCTCCAGGATCAAGTAAATCTTGCCTTGTTCTTCAAAGAAATCAAAGACCTTGGGAATAGCCGGGTGGCTGAGTGTAGCCAACAAGCCGGCCTCACGCTCGAAATTGTTGATGGTCAACTGGCGCGTCTCGGAGTTCGGCGCGCTTTGAAACATTTCCTTAATGGCACATGGCCTAACGACATCTTTAAAACGTAGATCGCGTCCGCGGTAGACGAGGCTCATGCCTCCGACACCGATCACTCCCTCAACGAGGTATCGATTTT
>JBBRHB010000120.1:0-10456 GCA_038223355.1 Chloroflexales bacterium | reverse complement strand
GGTTTATCAAGCTGCAGCCGCTGAACTTGGCAGGTTGCTCGCGGAGCGGGGCTATCTGCTGGTATATGGTGGCTCGCGTTCGGGCTTGATGGGGGCTGTCAGCGAAGCCGCACTAGCGGCGGGTGGTACAGTCATTGGGATTATGCCTGAATTATTTCAGGCTGCTCGGGCCGCGCATAATACGCAGATCGAACTAATAATTACGGACGGGATGCGGGCCCGTAAGGCCATGATGGAAGATCGGGCCGACGCTTTTATTGCCCTTCCCGGCGGTTTTGGGACTTTTGAGGAGCTGCTTGAGGTTATTACTAACAAGCAGCTAGGTCTGCACCACAAGCCGATCGTGTTGTTGAATATCAATAACTACTATGCTCCGCTGTTAGCCCAGGTCGAGACAGGTTTAGAACAGCATTTTATTCGACCGGAGTATCGCCACCTGTTCAAGGTGACTACGACACCCCCTAGTGCCGTTGATACCATTGCTACGGCGCTAGCGCTCGACCATTCGTAATTTTCACCAATGTCAGTAGTGGCCGCCTGCGCTTACGCCGAGGCTAGCCAGGATCTGTCCTGTACGGCGTTCGACAAGAGCAAAAGGCCATTGGTATAATGGCCGGCGAGAAATGAGGCAGCAATGCGCAGGGTATTAGGAACAGTGGGCATCGGTGGTGGAGGCCTGCTGCTCATAGCCGGTATGTTCCAAAAAAGCGACGCACTGTGGCTAGCGGCACTGTGGGGCAGCATTATTTTGCTGGGAATCGGCGTGGGTGCTACCTTGCAAGCGCTGCATAGTGGTGTCCGCCGCGGTGTACTGAATTTGTCGCTGGTCTTCTCGCTTTTGTTTGTGATGCTAACAGCCCAACTACTCCGTACCCAGTTTGTGCAGGCGAATCAAATCTACAACCGGGTCATTAAGAGCCCAACTGGCAATGTTGGCAATTCCCGACCAGTGACGCGTTCTTTGAAGGTCCGGCGCGGCGGGATTTTTGATCGCCGTGGGACACAACTCGCCGGGAGCCAGGCCTCGCCGCAGGGGTATGCAAAGCGAACCTATCCAATTGCTCAAAACGCTGACGTGCGAGCGTTCTCGAATATCCTGGGCTACACATCGCCAAACTATGGTCAGGATGGTCTGGAGGCGCAGTGGAATGACTATTTGACCGGCGCCAAGGGGCAGCCTTTATTGGCGCTCCAGGATGACGTGCTGAATCGCCCACATCAAGGCGATGATATGCAGCTCACAATCGACGCGCGGTTGCAAACCGCCGCGTGGCAGATTTTGCAGCAAAAAGGTGGTGGTAAGCCCGGGTCGGCGGTGGTGATCGAGCCTAAGACAGGGGCTATCTTGGCTCTTGTGTCGACGCCTGGCTATGATCCGCAGGCGTTAGCCTTTGATCCCTTCCAGGAAGATTGGGACGCGATGGGTAAGCAAATTGGCGCCTACTGGAATCAGATCAATCAGGATCCGCTCCATCCTTTGATCGATCGTCCGCTGCAAGGACAATATCCGCCGGGATCAACCTTCAAAACTGTCACGGCCATTGCTACCCTGCAACACCCGGAAGTCTTGAATGTGCCGAAGCCACTCGATTGTCCTAACGAGTACCGGCCCGACCCGAACGCACCCCCAGTGGTTAATGCTGTTGGGCCGCCCTTGTATCCCCAGCAGCCGGCACTGGGCGATATTATCAAGCAAAGGATGGGTGGCAAGCTTGATCTGGCGGGCGTGTATGCCTTTTCGTGCAATACGGCCTTCGCGCAACTTGGTGTACGGCTGGGAAAGGATAATCTCTCCAATACAGCTAGGACTCTGGGCTTCTACCCACCGCGTGAAGCAGCGACGATCGATACAAATCCAGATATGACCGATCTTCCGACGCAGTTAAGTTTGCTGGCTGTGCGGGGAACGTTTCTTGATCAGGTAAACGCCGTCGCCGATACCGCTTATGGCCAGGGCCAACTCTTTGTGACACCGATCCAGATGGCACTGACGGCGGCGGCAATTGCTAATAATGGGCAGCTTGCGGAGCCTTACCTCGTTGAAAAAATCACCGATCCTGAGAAGGCCACGGCCTATCAGCATAATCCCCGCCAGCGGCAGGTGATGCCGGCCAATGTAGCCGCCCAGATGCGTTCATTGATGCAGGCTGAAGTGGTTACTGGCTACGGTAAAGGGGCTGCGGTACCAGGTCAAACGGTCGGCGGTAAGTCAGGAAGTGCGCAGGCCGGCCCGGGCGATGATCCAAACAAGATTGTGCATGCCTGGTTTATCGCGCTCGCGCCCGTTGAACAGCCGCGCTATGCGGTAGCGGTCATGATCGAAAATGGTCGTGACGGTGTCGTCGTGGGCGGCACGACTGCGGGTGCTGTTCTGCAAGCGGCCTTCAACCTCGAAAAGTAACACTTGGCAACGAGAGGAATAACAGGGCATTATGATCAACGAACAGCGACTCCTCGCTAGTTTTTTGCAACTGGTCCAAATCGATAATCCCTCCGGTCAGGAAGCCGCGATGGCCCAGTATGTCATGGAGTGTCTACACGTAGAAGGGCTTGAACCGCAGCAGGATGCCAAAGGTAATGTGTTAGCCAAGCTGCCTGGGGCAGGCGCGCCCTTACTGCTGAGTGGCCATCTCGATAGTGTCGCTCCGGCGATAGGCAAACAGGGGGTTGTGCGCGATGGCGTTGTATATAGCACAGGCACAACCGTTCTGGGTGCCGATGATTTAGCTGGCGTCGCTGCGATCTTGGAAGCAGTCCATGCGGTGCGGGAGGCTGGAATACCGCATCGCGCTGCCGAGATCGTCTTTTCAGTTGAGGAGGAAGTCGGGCTGCGGGGTGTCAAGGCACTGGATTGGAGTAAGCTAACTGCGAAAGAAGGTGTGGCACTCGACCTTAATGGTGAGGTTGGTGGAATTTGTGTGGCCGCGCCCGCGCAGGATACGCTACGCATCACAATCCATGGTAAGGCGGCTCACGCTGGCGTCGCTCCGGAGCAGGGTATTAATGCGATCCGGGTGGCCGCTGAAGCGATTGCCGTTATGCCGATTGGTCGTATCGATAACGAAACGACTGCTAATATTGGTACGATCAGCGGCGGTGCTGCAAAAAACATTGTGCCCGACCGGGTCGAATTATTGGGCGAGGCGCGGTCGCGCAACGAAGACAAGCTGGCAGCGCAAGTTGCACAGATGCGTCAAGCGTTGGAAGCGGCAGCACAACGCCATGGGGCCACCGTTGAGGTGGTAGTAACCCATGAATACGGTGCCCAGTTGATCGATCATGATGCGCCAATCGTGCGGCTGTGCCAAGCGGCAGCGCGCAAAGCGGGTTTAACACCGGCGTTGATCGAAACCGGCGGGGCTCGGATGTTAATATCTATAACATGCACGGTATAAGCGCCGTCAACCTAAGTGTAGGCTACCGTGACATTCACTCAACCGATGAACACATTGCGGTCGAGAACATCGTCAAAACAGTTCGATTGGTCGAGGCGCTGCTGACGAGCATTTAAGGTAAAGCACCATAACGCAGCCAACTATTTGCCGATCAAGCGTGCTCTGCCCGAATGAGGCCCTGCTGCTTGAAAGGATACAGGAGGAAAGATGCCACTCATTACAGAAGTATTAGGCCGTGAAGTGTTGGACAGTCGAGGCAATCCGACCGTTGAGGTGGATGTGCGTCTGGAAGAAGGTGTAACCGGGCGGGCAATCGTGCCCTCGGGTGCATCAACGGGGGCGCACGAAGCTGTTGAGTTACGTGATGGCGACAAAAGTCGCTATGGTGGCAAAGGGACGCGCAAGGCCGTCGATCATGTTAACGGCGAGATCGCCGAAGAACTGGAAGGCTTGAACGCCCTTGACCAGGTAGGCATCGACAAGGTCTTGCGGACGCTGGATGGCAGCGTCAATAAAGGCCGGTTGGGAGCGAATGCGATTCTGGGCGCTTCCCTGGCCGTAGCCAAGGCCGCCGCCGCTCTCGACCTGCCGCTATACAAATACCTCGGTGGGGTCTTTGCCCATACGCTACCCGTGCCGATGATGAACATTATGAACGGCGGTAAACACGCCGAAAATTCGTCCGATTTTCAAGAGTTCATGGTCATGCCGGTTGGGGCTCCAACCTTCGCGGAAGGACTGCGCTGGGGAGCAGAAATTTATGCTGCGCTCAAGCAGGTGCTTCATAGCCGTGGTCTAAACACGAGTGTAGGCGATGAAGGTGGCTTCGCGCCTTCGCTGCCGACGAATGAGGCACCGCTGGAAGCGATCATGGAGGCGATCTCCAAGGCAGGCTATACGCCGGGAACACAGGTTATGCTGGCGATGGACCCGGCCATGACCGAGCTGTACCAGGATGGCAAGTACCATCTCGCACGCGAAGGTCGTCAGTTGTCGAGTGAAGAGATGGTCGACTACTGGGCCAAGCTTGTAGACAAGTATCCAATCATTAGCCTGGAGGATGGGCTAGCCGAGGACGACTGGAACGGCTGGCAGTTGTTGCGCCAGCGCATTGGTGATCGTGTACAGTTGGTTGGTGATGATTTGCTGGTGACCAATGTTGAGCGGCTCAAACGGGCCATTGATGAGCATTCTTGTAACTCGATCTTGATCAAACTCAACCAGATCGGCACGCTGACCGAAACCTTGGCGGCTATTCAGATGGCGCAACGCGCGGGGTTTACAGCAATCGTGTCGCATCGTTCCGGTGAAACTGAGGATGTGACGATTGCTGACCTTGTCGTGGCAACCAATGCCGGACAGATCAAAACGGGCGCACCGGCCCGCACTGATCGCATCGCAAAGTACAACCAGCTGCTACGGATTGAGGAAGAGCTTGGCGAGGCCGCGCTGTACGCGGGCCCTGCTGCGTTCTATAACATCCATCGCAGTTAACGCCTAACGATTAGTCAGGCCAGCAGTCGAGTGCATTAACACGACTATAGGCCTGCCTCTACCCTGCACCACATTGCCGCCTAGCGTGCCCCAGGTGAAAGGGATGATGATGGTCAAAGTTCACATTTTGGGAGGACCTGGGAGCGGAAAGACAACCCTTGGCAAGGAGCTAGCCACAAAATTCGGGGTACCGCACTTTGATCTTGATCAACATGGCAAGAAAAATGGCACGCGGCACGAAGCATGGGTTGAGGACGCTGCTGCAATCGCTAGGCAGCCCGGCTGGATTGTAGAAAATATCGGGATTATCTATATCGACCCACTCTTATATGCCGCCGATGCTATTGTGCTGCTTAAGATTTCCTGGCCTATAGCCGTCCGTCGTATTTTGTACCGGCATATCTCGAATGTGCTGCGGGGCAACAATCAATATCCTGGTTTGAAATCGCTCTTTGCGTTGCTCACGGGTTCCCGTCGCATTTACTTAAATATACCTCCAGCTGTTGACATAGCAGAGATGATGCGCGCGTACCTGGAAGAACAACGCGCGAGCACGTTGCCGGCGACGCCTGAGGAGCTTATCAAGCAATGTGAAACATATAGCGCACTGATGATTCCTCCGACGATGGAGTTCGTGCGCAAGTATCTTGAAAAGTATCACGAGAAAGTGTTCGTGGTAAAGACGAAGGCTGATCGAGCGCGCCTGCTTGCATTTTTGGCTGAACAAGTGGCGCCGAGCCTCTTACGCGGGTAGCAGCTATAAGGGAAGCGCGCTCCGCGCGGCCAGGACCCGCTCCATAGCGGCTTCAGGCGTCGATCCGAGGACCGTTAGGTGACCCATCTTGCGGCCGGGCCGAGCACGTTGTTTTCCATAGAGGTGCAGTTTGACCTCTGGAAAAGCGCAGACCGCCGCCCAGTTGGGCTCGCCGCCCTGCCAGATATCGCCAAGGAGATTACACATGGCGGCCGGTCGCAGAAGCTCGGTTGATCCTAACGGGAGGCCGCAGACAGCGCGGAGTTGCTGCTCAAACTGGCTCGTCGCTGCCGCTTCAATGGTCAAATGACCGGAGTTATGCGGTCGTGGTGCTAACTCATTGATCAACAGTTGCCCATCGGGCGTGACGAAGAATTCGACGCATACCACGCCTACGACATTAAGCTGCTGAAGGACGTCCCGAGCAATGGTGATGGCAGTGTGCGCCATCTCGGCCGTAATGCGTGCGGGGGCGACGGAAAGGTCGAGGATGTGGTTGTGGTGAATGTTTTCGATCACGCCATAGTGCACGAACGTGCCATCCGTACCACGTGCCGCGACGACCGATACCTCACGCTCAAAGGCCACCCATGCTTCCAGGATCGCCTCTTGATCTCCTAAAGCCTGGAAGACCGGCTCTAGATCGGCCGGGCTGATGAGTTTATGCTGGCCTTTCCCATCATAGCCAAAGCCGGCCGTTTTGAGTACCGCTGGGTAGCCAATATGCCCCAGGCCGTACGTCAAATCCGCGAGGCTCTGCACGGGGACAAAGGGGGTGACGGGAAAGCCGGCTTGTCGCAGAAAGGTTTTTTCGCGTAACCGGTGTTGTGTAATGTTAAGGACGCGACCTGCCGGACGAACGGGAACATAATCGGCTGCCAGGGTGGTGGCGGCGGCTGAGACGTTTTCGAACTCAAAGGTGACAACATCGACGTTTTGGACAAACGTGCGCACGGCATCTAGATCATCATACTGAGCGCAGATGGCTCGGTCAGCGACCTGGCCGGCAGGCGAGTCATAATCGGGGCCAAAGCAATGAACGCGGTAGCCCATCCGGCGCGCGGCAAGTGCTAACATCCGGCCCAGCTGGCCATTGCCTAAAATACCAACCGTAGCTCCAGGTAAGATCGGTGTACTCATTCCGGTAGAAGATCCGCCAGGACCTTGTTGCTCTGCCCATCCCGGAATTTTTGGAGTTGCTCACGAAGGGCAGGCCGGGTTAGCGCCAGGATTGAGACTGCCAGGAGGGCGGCGTTGATCGCACCGGCTTTGCCGATGGCCAACGTACCCACCGGAATCCCGGCCGGCATCTGTACGATTGACAACAATGAGTCCTGACCACGAAGGGCATGGCTTTCAATGGGAACACCGAGGACCGGCAGCAAGGTGTGCGCGGCAACCATGCCCGGCAAGTGAGCTGCCCCCCCCGCCCCGGCAATAATAACTGCTAGACCGCGTACCTCGGCTGTGGTCGCGAACTCGGTCATCAGCTCCGGTGTACGATGCGCCGAGACGATCCGACGTTCATGGGGTATACCGAATTGCTGCAAGATATCGGTAGCATGGCGCATCGTCTCCCAGTCGGACTTGCTGCCCATAATAACTGCAACCAATGGTCGCATCGGATCTGCTTGATTGGTCAAGGCATCCTCGTCATAGTATCGCACGCATTGAGAGGATACCAAGCGTCGGGTTCATGTGCAAGCTTGCATACTGCTACAGTAGAATGTCCCTGTACATCATTGATCGCCTAGGAGGAAGTCGATGGATCACAACATGGTCAGCACAACATTTAACTTGCCGGGCTACACGATTCGGCGCAATGTTGGCGTTGTGCGCGGCATTATCGTCCGATCACGAAGTGTCGTAGGGTCGATCGGGGCATCCCTGCAGACGCTGGTAGGTGGGAATATTACGATCTGGTCTGAGCTGTGTGAACAGACGCGTGAGGAAGCATTCGTGAGTATGATGCAACATGCTGAGGCACTGGGTGCAAATGCGGTCATCGGCATGCGCTATGATGCAACCGAACTGTCACAGGGGGTCACCGAAGTACTGGCATATGGAACTGCTGTGGTCGTCGATGCGGCGGGCTAGGAGGGACTGTGCTCATAACTGTTGACATTAGTCACCCGGATAATGATGTCGAGGTGGTGGGTCTAGGCCCCGGCGAAACACTGGAAGCGCGCTTTGGTCCGCGTGGCTATACAGCTTACCGCCTGTTCACAGCGACCGCACGGCTCCTTTTTCTGGCCTTACAAAAAACTGCTAAGCCGGATATCGCTGCGGCGACCGAGATGCAACTCAACCGGGAAGCACAGTTCGTACGGCAACGGCTGGCTGAACTAACACGCTACTAGCTCCGGTAATGATGCAGGCATAACTAAGCACCCCGCCACCGGTTTGGTGGCGGGGTTGTGGTCGTTCAACTGGCTTAGGGATGAGTCTTACCGATCGCCGGAGCAATGTTGGGGTTGGCATCCCCAGGAACTCTATTGACGCCGTAGGGCACTGTTACGCCGGGGCCGTACAAGAAGAAGTCGGCCCAGGGGCTGTAATGGCTTGGTAGGTTGTCGTGGTGCAGGATCGAGCCATTGGCAGTGGTTACGATACGCTGCATGGCAATATCAGATCCGGGACGACCGTGGACAATCTGGCGCGTACCACCGCCCGGGAGGGACGAGTCGAATTGCCAGTTGGGTAGCCCAGGCTGAACGACGCTGGACTCGACGGGACCGACCATCTGGCTGGTGCGCCCATCGCTCCAACCGTAGAGGGAGAAAGTGACGGTAGCCTGATTGGGATTAGTTGATGCGGCGACATAGACCGGGCCGGCGGTGTCGTTGCGCCACTTAAAATCTACTTGCGGCGTGAACACCGTCGCATCGAAGCCTTTGATGTTTTCATAAAAGTTGATCATGTACGTATGTGGGGTGCGATCAACAATCCCCAGTCCCGCGTAAAAAACCGCGCGATACATCGTGGTCGAGACCTGGCATAAACCGCCACCGGTGACTTTCTCTAGCCTACCACCGACGATGGCATAGCCATCGACGAAGCCATCATTAGCCGTAGCCGAGCCCAGGTTACCTCCGAAGGAAAAGATGCCGCCACTCGGCACGACTTTACCATTCATCCTGCCCGCACCGCGCGCGATGTTGTTAATGCGCTCAGCGAACGAACCATAGTAGCCTGTCGTGGCGGTGCCAAGCAAGGTGATGTGCGGTACGGCCCTGAGGGAACTGGCCGGGACTGCCGAGTTGTCTAGCAGCTGGCGACCAAGCAGGCCAAGCTGCACCCGATAACCGGCCGGAGCAGCGGGGTGCAGCTCCATACGGGCCCGTTCAAAGTACTGTACCTGATAGGAGTTACCATCCGAGTAATTAACTTCCTGGAATGGTTCGGATAGCGGGAAACCAAAAACGGGCAAGCCGCCATAGCTGGACCAAAACTGCAAGAACGTATCCTGCAGCGCGTGCTTGGTCTCGGTGAAATACATCGTGTTGGCATTGCTTTTGGCATATGTCGGGGCGAACGCACCAGCGGTCCGGCCACCCACGAGACCTCGCCCGACCTGCGTCAAGGAGACGAAGAAGGCATCGGGAAGCTCGGGATGCAACTCGAAGCGTGCCCGTTCGAAGTATTGCACCTGCATTCCATTTTCGGTGATGACGTCGGTCAGCGGGAGACCAAAGATGCGCACATCACCGTTTGCTTCGTAGAAGTTCTTAATGCGCGTAGCAATGTTGTGCCCGGTTTCCGCAAAATAGCGTACGCTGGTGGGTGCGGCAGCTGCGGCAGGATGAGCGGTGCTCAAGGGACTCAGCGCGACCAGCACGGTCATCAAAATGACAGCAAAACGTAGCCGTGGTTTCATGGGACTCCTAGTCGTGGATGAAGATCTTTCGTTGCTCCCATTATAGTAGCCTTAGTCGATTCGTCAATTTGAAAAGCGGATAAAACCGCCTGATGGGCAGATGAGAAAGAGTATTCGGGATTAATCTTGGATTACACTTATAGTGGCTTGGTGGCGATATGCCAGACACACTGGCCGCAGTGGACAGCCAAGACAGGGTGGGCAGTGAGTTGCGCATTTGTCAGGCCGAGTGAAAGGGCGGCGTGGTGCACTGGCCGTATCGCAGTGGGGGCGGCTAGCCAGGCAATGGTGAATACAATGTTCATTGATTAGGGCGTGGTAATCCCAGAATAACATCGTCCGGCTGCCCACGAGGTGGGGATAGGCGCGCAAGTCGATATCGGGCGGCAAGGCCGCTTCAATCGTCGCCCGTAACCGTTCATAGGGTAGCGTCAGGCAGTTAGAAATGAGATCTAGGCGCGCAAATAGGCGGCGCAAGTAGGCATCAACGACAAAAACGGGGTGATGCCCCGCATACAACAGGATCACATCGGCCGTTTCGGGACCAATGCCGGTGAGGCTTAATAATTCGTCTCGGAGTGGTAATGTTGGTTGGGCAAGCCAGCGGGTTGTATCGCCCCCTACAGAGCGAGACAGGTGCTGTGCCAACTGAATCAGCTTGGGTGCCTTCTGCTGTGGGTAGGCGACGCCGGCCAGTAATGGGCTCAGCAGCTCGGGACTGGTCGCGGCCAGCGCTGATGGATGATACAGCTGGTGTTCAAGCAAACGGCTCACGGCGGCCTCGACGCGCTCCCACTTCGATTGTTGAACGAGGAGCGCACCGATCACGATCTCCCAGTTGCGATCCGGGCCAAAAATCGGCCACCAATGTGGCTCATGGCCATAGTGGTCATGTAAGCTATGGTACAGCGCCATCAGACGCGGCGTAAGGGCAGC
>JBBRHB010000119.1:0-10473 GCA_038223355.1 Chloroflexales bacterium | reverse complement strand
CTGGCGATGTGATCACGATTGGCGATGTTAAGATGCAGTTTGAGTGGAGCTAGCAGGAGACGTGCTGTAGCCTTGCCTGTACAGTGCGACGGTCGGAGCGGGACTTTTGGGTATGGGTTAAGTGGGCGGATGGACCATAGCAAAGAGCACGCGCCTCTCCTATAATCGTTGCCAACTCCTCTTAAGTAAGCCGCAGGTAGGGTCAGCGATGCAAACCGTAAAGATGGTGATTACCGGCGCGGTGAATGCCGGTAAAACGGCGTTCATACGCTCGATCAGTGAGATCGAGGTGGTATCAACCGAGCGTAAAGCCACCGACGAGACGCGGTTGTTGAAGACAGAAACAACGGTGGCGATGGACTTCGGTCGTATCAACATTGCGAACGACTTGGTGTTGCATTTGTTCGGCACGCCCGGCCAGCGGCGGTTCGACTTCATGTGGGAAATCTTGGCTGAAGGATCTCTCGGCTTAGTGATTATCGTGGACAGCACCCGCCCGGAAACGTTTCGTGAAACGACACGTATTATCGAGTTTTTTCGCGAGATGCGCGAAGCACCGTATGTGATCGCCGCCAATAAGCAAGACAAAGATACGGCTTGGTCTCCAGAAGAATTGCGACTAGCGTTACGCCTGCCCGAAGCGATCAAAGTCATTCCTTGCGTGGGGACGACGCGCGAAAGTGTCAAGAACGTCTTATTGGAATTGCTGTATGTGATTCGTGATCGCGCTGTAGATTAAGCAAATAGTTGCTACACAGTCCGCCGTTACCATCAGGCAGCTGCGGGTTTTTGTTATACTGGTGCGCACTTGGCTTACCGAAAGGGTGGCGACGTGCGCTATGTATGGCGAGCTGCAGCTTGGCTAGTAATCATTTTGCTCTTTCTGGCAGCGGATTACAAGCCGCAACGGGATTATTACGGCTCGGTCGGTGATATAACGCTGTACCAGAAATACGCTGCCGGGCTTTTTAATCATCCACCGCAGCTGCCTCAGGAGTATCCACCACTGACGGCACTGCTTTTTGTGTTGCCGCAACTGCTCGCTCCTCGCGCTTACATGCTAGTGTTCGCCCTGCTATCGGCTCTAGCGGCGTGGCTGCTGGTAGTATTGGTGGATCGGCAGAACGGGCAAGGCTTCCCGCTGTTACTGTATATGTTGATCAGTGGCTTTGCCACCCTGCTCTTTCGCTTTGATAGCTTCGTCGTGCTGGTGACGGTCGCTGCGTTTGTGCTGGCGCAGCGCCGTCATTGGGGCTGGTCCCAAGCGCTGTTGGCGCTCGGCGTTGCCCTTAAGCTCTACCCGGTGCTGCTGATGCCGATTGTCGCTGTGTGGGCCTGGCAGTCTGACGGGCCACAACCACGCCGGCAAGCACTCCTATCAAGCATGGTGGGCGGGGCGGTTGTGCTTGCTACCTTCGGCACCATGTGGTTCGTAGCCCGCGAGCAGCTGCAATATATGCTTTGGTATCATAGTGCCCGACCACTTGAAGTCGAGTCCCTCGGCGCAACACTGGCATGGTTGGCTGGTCCGGTCGGCAGCACGTTTACATTTGGATCAGCTAATATTACAAGCCCGCTCGGACCGGCGATCATCAAGCTGCTGACGGTGGTCAACATTGTTGGGGTGCTGGCGCTATATGCGCTGTTTGCCCGTCGCCACCTCGGCCCGGCAGCCGCCTTTGCGCTCGTCTTGCTGTTTTCTATCGCGACCAGCAAAGTATTTTCAACGCAATATATGCTATGGGCTCTGCCATTTGTGGTTCTGGCAGGTGAGCGCCGCCTCTTATGGCTGTTGATTGCCGTTGCGACGGCGATCATCTATCCGATTGAGTTCCTGCACTTCCAAACTACCATTGGTCAGTCGAGTGTGCCGGTCTCGTTCGCCTTCGATGTTGCAGTCCGCAATGGCCTTTGGCTAATGGCCTGTGCTGTCGGGATGTGGGATTGGTGGCGTGGCGCCACTACACACCGGGCCGGTGCACATGGACGCTTGGCCCGTGTCGCTTAAAGACCGCGCATTCGATCAATCAAGCGTCCAACCAAGCTTTTTTTGATCGGCTGCATGGGCGAGTGGTGGGACGCTGACGAGCGTCCGTTGGCGGTCGCAAGCGTGTTGCTCCCAGTCACGGCTTGGCCGAGTGAAGTAGGTCGTTGGACCTCGACGAGGCCGGCCGTCAGGAAGCCAAAAACGATGTGGCTGACATCAAACGGCCGCAAGCCAGTTTTCTGTACAAGATCGCTGATCGAATGCTTGCCAGTAATACGGGCAAAAACTTTCCATTCATCGGCAGTCATGTTGATGTTGTAAGCCTTTTGGTTGAGTCTGTCGGTAAAAACCACAAGCATATCACTACTGGGAATGCGTTCTTTGATCCGAGCCATCTCGTCAACGCGGCGCACGCCTTCCATGATCATATTTTCGACCGGCATAGGCATCAAGGCTTGTACCTGATCGGGCGCCGGCTTCATGCCCGCCTCAAACTTGAACTCGCCTTCGCGCCAAGCAAAAAGCTCATAGACAGTTTCTTCAATCTGCCGCTGAATACAAGCCTCCAGCTCGTCTTGGGAAATAACACTCTGTTCGATCAGTATGTGTCCAAGCGGTCGTACATCGCCGTTCTGTTGTACTCGTAGCGCTAACGCGGACTGCGCCGGGGTGATTTTTCCCATTCGGACCAGCATTTCACCGAGCCGCTCATGGTGGTGGGGCCGAATAACCGAAATCAGCTTGCCGCAATCAAAAAATAACGCTGCCTCGTCATTCGACCGGGTCAGGAGCAAGCTGCCCGTTTTATAGCCGCGGTCAACAAGATATAGAAAATCATGCAATGCAAAGTCGCGCAGGTTGCCCACAAGCGGCATACTCATTCTCCAAGCACCATTGGGTCCGCTGCTGCCTCGTTATCCGTACAATCTGAGACCGGCTAAAACAAAGCGACGGCAGCATTGTGCTGCCGTCGCTTCTCTTCTCATCGGACAAACAGACTAGCTGCTATAGAGCAGCATAGCGGAAAAGTGCTGTGAATACAACCGCTTGGAGTATGGCTAGAGCCTGAGTCGCTCTAGTACCTCTGGCGCTTAACCACTACTTCCTTCTGCCTTTCAGACTGTCTACGGTTCATACCGTTTGGTATTGCGGCGCGCAAGGGCGGCTGCGCCTGCACGTACTCCGGCTGCAATACTCGATATTTTGATTAACGGAGTGACTACGCCTTGCGCAACATATGTACTCGTGTTCTTAGCGGTTGCCGCCGTATCTTTGACCTGATCGAGTGCCGCATTGACCTTTGGCACAAGCGTGTCAGTGGCCAATCCCTTAAGTGCCAGGACCGCATAGAGCAGGGCTCCCAGCAAGGCAATCATCAGCAGGGTCGAGACAAATTGGAAGATCGCCAGAATTACGATTGAGACCTCTGCCGCCGTACGCCACGCGTTGTTGACCGAGATCAGGACGATCAGACCAACAATTACTACGACGGCTACGACGCCGCCAATGATTAACCACTTCTTCACAGCGCCGCTCCCTTACCATTTAGCTGATTACAATGCTTTAGAATGGCGACGATTATAGCACAAACCGTCGCCATACCGCTACGAAACTAAGCAAGAGCCACGCCACCACCGAGGCTTCAACAATGGGTAAACCGCCCGGTGCCGGCAGTTGGTGGAAAAATTGCAGATGGAAGCCCCAGGCCAACAAGCAACTCGCGATCCCGGTGAGCAAAAACAGGGGGAGATGTACCAACCGTCGGCCAAAGACCAAATGGCCCAATGACCCATAGAGTGTGCCTAAAATGAGTGCCAAAAACACACCCGGCGATAACGACTGTAAAACACTCATGCCGCGGCGAGCACCGGTAGCTCGACGGTAATGCGACCCCCACCCAAGGCGATATCGTCATGATAAAGTACGACCGCCTGTCCCGGTGTCACGGCCCGCTGCGGGGTATCGAATTCGATCTGGAGTACGCCTAGCTCCTGAGGCGTCACCACAGCAGGTACCGCAGTGGCGTGCGACCGGATCTGTGCTAGCGCCGTGAAGGGCGCAACTGGCCATCCACCGCTCACAAATGAGAAATTGTCGGCGATCAAGGATGGGCGCTGTAGCTCGTCCTGACTACCTACGATCAGCAGATTGCGGATCGTATCGAGCTCGATTACGAACAGCGGTACACTGCTCGTAACCCCGAGGCCACGGCGCTGGCCAATTGTATACAGCGGGAGCCCGTTGTGTTGGCCCAGGACCGTGCCCTGCCGGTCAACGATTGGCCCAGGCTGCAAGGACTGTGGCGCTTCTTCGGTCAGGAAGCGGCGATAATCATTGTCTGGAATAAAACAAATATCCATGCTTTCGGGCTTGTACGCGGTCGCCAAACCGCGCTCCGCGGCCATGGTCCGCACTTCGGCCTTGGACATGCCACCCAATGGGAAGATTACACGCGCCAGTTCGTCCTGCTGGAGCATATACAACACATAGCTCTGGTCCTTACGCAGTTCCACCGAACGGCGCATGCGGAAGGCCGTTTGGGGATCACGAGGGCGGTGCAGGGCGGCGGGCGTAACCTCGCTCCAGTCGCCGTCCAACAGTTGCTGCTCAACCCGTACATAGTGGCCGGTCGCTAAGTAGTCGAAGCCGAGCAGTTGCGCACGCTCGAGCATATAGCGAAACTTCAGGTCGCGGTTACAAGCCAGGCAGGGATTGGGCGTCGCGCCTTGGACGTACTCGTTAATGAAATAGTCGATCACATGCTTGCGGAACTCACGCTGGTAATTCCAGACATAATACGGAATGCCAATCTGGTTACAAACCCGCCGGGCACCATCGGTCATCTCCAACGAACAGCACTGTGACTCCATCAGCCGCTCATCATCACCTTCCCAGAGGTGTAACGTCACACCCGTAACCTGATGGCCGGCCTCATGGAGCAGCGCAGCCGTTAAGGAGCTGTCGACACCACCACTCATTGCTACAAGTACATTTGCCATAGCGTTCGTTTTAATCTCTAGCTTACAATTTGCTCAGGGTGAATGATAACAGTTAAGGGCAGTTATTGCTCGTCTCCTAGCTTGTAGATCTCCGGGCGGCGGTCCTTCAGGGCGGGGATGCGGCTACGGACCTCTTCAACGACATTGAAGTCGAGGGTGGCAGTCAGGAGTGCCGGGTGGTCGTGGGCTTCGGCCAGGACGGCACCCCAGGGATCGATAATTGCCGAGCAACCCCCGAACTGGTTGGCCGCATCTGTACCAACGCGATTACAGGCGACCACAAAGAGCTGGTTTTCGATAGCTCGTGCCTGGAGTAGGGTACGCCAGTGGGCGATGCGCTGGACCGGCCATTCAGCGGGGATCACAATGAGGAGCGCGCCATCCAAGGTATAGCGCCGGAAGAGTTCAGGAAAGCGCAGGTCGTAACAGATTGCCAGGGCGGTCGGTCCCCAGGGAAGGCTGAGCAAGGGCGTGCGGTCGCCTGCTCCCAGGAAGCGATCTTCTTGCATAAGGCCGAAGCGGTGCACCTTGCGATAGGTGCCGCGCAAGGCGCCCTCGGCGTCGTACCAATAGGCGGTGTTATAAGCACGCTCGGTAGCGGGGTCCCATTCGAGCAGCGAGCCACAGATTGCCAGGCGATAATGGCGGGCAAGCGCGGTCATCGAGCCGAACAAGCCAGTATTGATCTCGTCCGCAAGATGATTGGCATGCTCTAGATCATAACCGCTGCCCCAGAGTTCAGGTAAGACCAGCAGTTGGGCCCCGGTTGCCGCAGCCTCGGCCGCACTGTTTTGTACGGTCCGTAGGTTAGCCTCGGCATCACCGAGCGCTATGTCGATCTGGGCGACTGCAACCTTAAGCTCCATGATAGTCTCCTTTATGTAGCACCTTGTAGATTAATTGGGATGCCTGAGCAAGCGAATGCTGGCCGGTCGTTGGATCGGGTAGGGCACTCGCCAGCAGGGCGATGATATATGGACTGTTGGGCGCATGCACTAGGCCGACATCGTGCTCGACGCCTGGCAGGTCGCCGGTTTTGTGAGCGACATGGGTGCCAGGCGGTAGGCCGGCAATGATCTTTTCCTGAACGAGCGCGTTATAGAGCGGTTCAAGCAAAGCGCGCTTTGCGGGACAATCGCTCGTGAAAATGTGCACAAAGAGGTGTGCTATATCTTCGGCAGTTGTCAGGTTATCACGACCAGCGCGGGCGGCGGCGAAGTCCATAAAGCGGCGTTGCAATGTTGTGTTGAAGACTCCGAGATCCTGCATCAGGCTGTTGACGGCTGTCATGCCCAGATTGTGCTGTTCGAGGAGACTGATGAGCAGATTGGAGGCGGTGTTATCGGACTCGCGGAGCATGTGGTCGATCAAGGTGGCATAGCTCCAGTAGGTACCGGTGGGCGCGGTGTCGACCGTGCCGTCGCCTTCGGTGCGGGCAGCTTCGGTCAATCTGACGGTCTCGGCTAGGTCGAGCATTCCTATCTGGGCATAGTGCGTGAGCGTGAGGGCAATCGGGAGCTTGATGAGGCTGGCTGCGGGTTGGACGACAGTGGCCTGGTAGCTGTACAGGGGTTGCCCGGTGGGCATGCAGACCTGGACGCTGTAGTTGCCGGGCCGAGAGCGGAGCCAGGCAGTGAGGTCGTCCCACTCGCTCACAGTACAGCCTGCCGGACGAGCTCGATGGCTTTGCGGCCGAGCAAACAGACATCGTGGGCGACCTCGGGGGCTGCGAGTTCCTCCCAGGTATACCAGCGCGACTGCTCGTGTTCGGCGATGGCCAGCTTGAGGTCGCCTTCCAGGACGCGGGCTACATAGATGAGATCGATGTGCTCGTGAGTAGGAGAAATCTGCTCTTGTAGGACACAAAGTGGCTGGGCGAGGCGTTGCACAGGTCCAAGGGGTTCACCGGCGTCGATCAAGGCCACCTTGAAGCCGGTTTCCTCGCTGACCTCGCGCAGGGCGGCCGCATCCGGCAATTCGTGCGGATCAATGTGACCACCCGGTGGTAGCCACTTATTGAGCTTGCGATGCAACAGCAGTAACGTGCGGTGCTCCTGGATAATGAAGGTTGTCGCGGCCCAATCGCGCGTAATTAATGTTTCCATGTAGGGAGGATACCACATGAAATCGTCACCACTGAGCGGCGAACATAGCAGGCTGTAGTACCTTTACCCTACAGCTATGATCCGATTGTTCTGTGGTCTACCCTATGCTACAATGGAGCACAAGGTAGCTTACAATAACATACATGTGCGAAAGCCCCGAATTCGCCATCCTTGATTAGTGGTGTGCGTTATTTGTTTTAAGGAGCCGTAATATGGCGGTTGATACCGAACCAAAAAACGCTGGACGCCGCGTTATAACGCAAGCGCAGGCCGAAGCGATCCAGGCCAAGGCGCATCCCGAGGTGGCACCCACACCGCCGCGACGCTTTAAGATCAAAGTGTCACGGCGTGAGGCGCTGGGGTATGCATTCGCCGCTTCGACAGCACTGTTGTTAGGGGTTGAGGCGGCGGGGCTGACTGCCCCCGATCCTGAGCGTGACCCGCTGCTCAAAACGGTCGTGCCGCCGGATCTAGCGGCAGCTATTCCAGGTGGCTTCGCGTATCCGCGCTTCAAAGCCGGGCAATTTGGCGGCAAGTTTACGCTAACGAAAAAGGCCACCGAGTATTCGCTGACCGATGATCCGGATTTGAACTCGAACGGTAAGTTCTATGCGACCAAGGTAGACAAAGATCCGGGGACCGATCAAAATCCGAAGCCCGATAATGGCACGGCGCATATGATTGCGATTTACCAGGTTTGTACACACCTGGGCTGCTTGATCCCGTATGTTCAGTCGGAGAAGCGCTTTATTTGCCCGTGTCACGGTTCGACATTCGAGCGCTACAGCCAATGGGTGCGCGGGCCGGCAGGTCGGAACCTCGACCAGTTCCTGGTCACGGTCGGCGGGGACGGCTCGATCATCGTTGATACCGGCACCAAGCTCACGGGCAAAGCACACTAACACGTACACTTAAAACGAGAGGGAGTTTACGTTATGGCAACTACGCCTGCCAAGCGCCCACAGGGACCTGTCCAGCGGTTCAAGGGTGCCGTCGTGGAGGCCGGGCGATCATTCTTTCCGTCGATGGGCTGGCGCGATTGGCGCTCGATCCTACGGGGCGAGGCGGCACCGCGTCCAAATCCGCGGATGCGCGTCAACTCGAATAGCTTTTGGTATCACATTCGACCGCGCGCTTTGCCGCTGGAGGCAACGGCGTGGTACTACACCTTCGGCTTGGGCTGGATGTCGGCCTTCTTTTTTGTGCTGGAAGCTATTACCGGCATGGTCTTGATGGTCTATTACACGCCCTCGCCCGACCAAGCCTATAGCGATATGTTGCGGATCATTAGCGACGTACCGCTTGGGCAGTTGATGCGCAATATGCACCGTTTAGGTGCGCACTTTATGGTGGCGATTGTCTTCCTGCACATGATGCGGACCTTCTTCACCGCCTCGTATAAAGCGCCGCGCCAGTTCATCTGGGTGACGGGTGTAATTTTGTTGGCGTTCACCGCCGTGCTGTCGTTCTCGGGCTATTTGTTGCCATGGGATCAGCTGGCCTACTGGGCTGTGACAATCGGCTCGTCAATGGCCGACGCCGCTCCGTTTATTGGCAACGCGACCAACCTGTTGCTGCGAGGTGGTGTAGACATTGGGGCCGGGGCGCTGCTGCGCTTCTACCTGTTGCATATCTTTGCCTTGCCGACGTTGACCTTGCTGCTGATCAGCGTGCATTACTATGCCGTCCGCAAGCAAGACATCTCGCCGTTACATGAACTGTTCGAGAACAAGCCGCCGACCCGGCGCAAGATTCCCTTCTTGCCCGACCAAGTCTTCTTCGAAATCGCCGTGATTGCTCTGCTATCCTTCGCCTTTGTGATCATCAACGCCTACTTTTGGAACTCGGCGCTCGAGTCGCACGCTAATCCAACGCAGACACCAAATCATACGCAGGCCCCCTGGTACTTCTTGTGGCTGCAAGGCATGTTGAAGTTTGGCGATAAGCAATGGTTTGGTATCGGCTGGCCGCCCGTGATTGTCCTTGGCCTGCTCGTTTTGCCGTATCTAGATCGCAATCCGTCACGGCGCTTTAAGGACCGCAAGGTGGCAATCGGCGTTGCTATTGCCGCGCTGATCGGGATGGTCTACCTCACGAATGCCGGATCGCCGAACTATGGTATCCAGCAAACGGCAGCGAGTGAGATTTCGCAGGAATGGGTACCGGTCGAAGGTGAAGGGATCGTGGATACCGCGATTAAGTGGGAAGATATTCCTGATCAACGCGTGGTGTATGACACGACCAAGAAAGGAACGGTGCAAGGGCCGGTCCTTGAGGAGTTGAAACCGGATGTGCGGGCTGCCTTTGCGCAATTTCAGGCCGACGTCGACAAATGGAGCAAGCTCGATACCCGGTTTTTACGCCCACACGGGACGTTATCGTTCGATCCGTTCGCTTATGAGACCGACGATACGACGCAAAAGGTCATAAAGGATGCGGCGGGTAATAAAGTTGTGAAGCTGAAGCGGGCGACCGTTAACCTCGATTGGACGACCACCAATGTCGATGCCAATGGCAAGGTTACGGAGTTTAAGGATGCCAATGGCAAGACGACCCTGTCGCTGTTCCAGCAAAGCCGCTACCTTGACCGCGACTCACATGATGCTCGCTTGCAGACCGACGCCAGCGCTCCACGTCCCCAGCAGTAAGCTGTAACGGGAGCGGTGGTGTAGACCCCGCTCCCGTCTTGTAGGAAGAGATAATGACCCGCAATGTTTTGTTAGCGACACTGTTTACCCTGGGCACCGCAATCGCACTGCTGGTGATCTTCCTGGGTGAAAAAACGACGCGCATGCCGGCGGCTAGTGCTTCGGTAAGCGCGACGCAAATTGAGCGTGGCGCGCGCGACTACGAGCAGTATTGCTCGCGCTGTCATGGGCTGGCCGGCCAGGGCGGTGCCAACGAGACGGGCGCGCCCCAGCTTAACAACATCGTTCAGCGCAAAATGGCGCTGCAGGATCCGAAGGATCCGAACAGCTCGGACTATGGTCGCCAATATGGCATCAAGGAAAAATACGGGACGATCCGAAATTACATTATTGCCACGCTAATCTCGGGCATTCGTGGCGCAGCGATGCCAGCGTGGGGCCAACAAGCCGGTGGGCCATTGCGGCAAGACCAGATCGAGAATATTTCCAGCTATGTACTGTCGTGGAACGGTGATGTCCCGGCCTCGACGGTTTCACTGGCGGGTACGGTTGCCGCAGCCAGCCTGCCAACAGCCGATCCCAATGCTACACCCTTCGGCGGCGGCAAACTGCTGTTCCAGACCAAAGGTTGTGTCGGTTGCCACAACACCAGCAATGTAACGCTGGTTGGGCCGGGACTAGGTGGACTATTCGATCCCGGCGGTACCGAAGCGTATGGCACAAAGCTGCCGAAT
>JBBRHB010000118.1:0-10533 GCA_038223355.1 Chloroflexales bacterium | reverse complement strand
GGGATGGCGTGTTTGAAGACCTCAAGGTAGTCGTTGGGGTCCTGCAAGGCCCAATCGGGCTCTAGGCGAATGTTGGTTTTCGGCAGGTGCTCATCGATCACACCGTTGGCATAAGGATGGACTGCAGTGGCGAGTTCTTGCCCATTCGTAATATCGACGAGCAGCGCACGCCCCGATTCGGTGCCAAAGTCGACACCGATGGCGTATTTGTGACTACTCACGCTTCCTCCTTAATCACTGGTAGGTGTGCCGGCGGGCACACGTTCATTATCTAGCAAGCCATCCAGCCGTTCAAGTACATGCGTTGGTGTTATACCCGATGAGGCCAGTTTCGTGCGGTCGGCATCGCCCGTGAGCATCAAGCAGGTCGCCATGCCAGCTGTAATGCCCATGCGCATGTCAGTCTCAAGCCGGTCACCGACCATCATGCAGTGTTCAGGAGGGAGATGCAACATTGCCATGACCGTCTCGACCATAATTGGTGAGGGCTTGCCGACGATTGGGTCGCAGCGCACAGCAGTACAGGCCTCGATCGCAGCGATCATAGCAGCCGCATCCGGTTCGCCGCCGCCCGGTGTAGGGCAGTAGCGGTCCGGGTGGGTCCCGACGAGCCTTGCACCGCTGCGGATGGCGTCGAAGGCGACCTGGAGCTTGTGGTAGTTAAAGGTCCGGTCAAAGGACGCCACCACGATGTCGATCTCGCCGGGCTGCTCGCTGAGGCGCAAACCGGCGGCGATTAATTCGTCCTTGAGCGGCTGTTCACCGACCACGAAGAGCCGTGCGTCTGGTGCCTCGTGCACGAGCCACTGGCCCATGACCAGTGCGGACGTCACAATATCAGCGGCGGAAGTTGGGATGCCTAGCGTAGTGAGCTTGGCGGCATACTGTTGGCGTGTTTTGGTAGGGTTGTTCGACAGAAAGATCGTGCGCCGCTGGGCAGCCCGCAGCGCCGCGATGGTACGTGCAGCACCCGGCAGAGCCTTATCACCTAAATAGATCGTGCCATCCAGATCGAAGACATAGGCACTATACATAGAGATTTCCCGGCCTACTTGCCATGCAGCATTCCCTCCTTAAAGCTATGGGGAAAAGCCGAAGATGCCGGTGCTCGGTTTGTATGGTGCATCGGCGTGCGGCCAGTGATCATTCGTCCAAGTTAGCTTTCTGATTTGCAACTTAATCGCGCCATTTGCCAGCGCATCATAGTAGTGATGGACCAGCCATGTCGTCTTGCCATCGAAGTACACGGATTGTCCCCCAGGCCCGCGAACATTGTCATAGCCGGCAAGGAGTTGATCACCGCCGCCTTCCATCATTGGCTTGCCGGTGGAGTCGAGATACGGCCCCGTAATTGTGGTGGCGCGGCCGACCATAATCCGGTAGGTGCTGTTGGCACCCGCACAGCAACGGTCGAACGAGACAAACAGATAGTAGTAGCCGTCGTGGGCGAGAATGGCTGCTGCCTCGATCGCACCGCCACCGCGTGAGGCTAGCGCATACAAGGTTTGGTCAACGGTTGATAGTTTGCCCGTGTTGAGATCGAGGCGCCGCATTTTAATGCCGCTCCAAAACGAGCCCCAGGCCAGCCAGGGTACGCCGGCGGTATCAAATGATAGATTGGGATCGATCGCGTTCCAGTTATCGCTGGCGGGCAGCGATTCGATGACCAGCCCTTCATCAACCCAGTGGTAGTCCCGACTTGTCCGATCTAGCGTGGTATTGGTGGCCAGCCCAATAACGGAGTTGTTCGTACCGAAGTGCGAACCGGCATAATACAGATGGTACTTGCCATTGAAATACGAGATATCCGGTGCCCATAGATCCGGAATGTTACCGACGGCTGTGGTGATCCAGTCAGGAATGGTGTCAAAGACTGTGCCTGCTAGCTCCCAGCTAACGAGATTGGTCGATCTGCGGATCTGAATGGTGCCACCGGTCGCGAAGAGATAGTACGTACGGCCTTGCTTAATCATGCTCGGATCGTGAGCTTGGACATTACCGGGATCGACAGCCGTAGTTGGGCGCATCTGGCTGTACGCGTACATGCCAAACACAGTCAGGCCGAGCACGGCCAGTAGGCCCAGGACAAGCAGAAGTGGCTTGTTCAAGCGGCGGGTCGCACTGCCTAGCATTAACGTGGGCTAAGCTCGATTAATGACAGACTCGGCAGGGGTAACGAGATCTGCAAGCTCAGGTTGCCTGCGAGTAACGGCTCCATGCGATCAGGCTCGTACAGTTCGATGCCCTGGCGTGCGCGGATCGCAGCGAGTTGTCCCGGCGATGGATCCTGGGGCGCGCCGGCGACCTGCCAAGCGTGGTAACTGTTGCTATGTTGGCCGTCGATGCGCCAATGGCGAATGCGCACCGCGTTGCCCTCAAACGGCAGCCGTGCGATGTGCAAGTCAACGTGGATTGCCGCATGATCCGTCAGGTGCTGATCATCCGCATGACGCCACACAAGGATCGCTACGGTGTCACGCCCATTGAAGGTGGCCAGAGCATCTACTTCCTCCGGCATCCCCGACGCGTAATTGTCAAGCTGTGCTAACGTCCAGCTCTGGCTGGACTCGACATGCAGACGTGTATCACCGAGTCGGGCAAGGAGCCGGTAGGCATTAAGCACGGGCTTCTCGATCTCGCCAGCAGTGAAAAGACTACGCGTGCCCTCGAAAAAGCGCTCGCCCTCGAAATAGAAGCTCCAGGTCGTGGCCTGCGCGACGTGGGCCACGCTCTCGTTGTTCAGGTCTAGCAGCTTCTTCATTAGCTTGCACTGAAAGACGGCGTAATACTCGGTGTTACGGTAGGCAAAGTTAGCATTGTCATAGATGCCCCAATGTGCCGGCACGGATGCATCACACTCATCAACGATGCAGGGCAGATGGCGAAACTGGGGATGTTCCCCTACCGCCCGCAGCCCCTCGCGCACTTCCCGTAACATCTTTAGCATAGAAGGCGACTGGAGAGTGGGTGCGGGACCACCCAATGGGCCGTAGACGCGCCAGGGAGTGAAGTAGGCCCCTTTTGTATGAAAGGAAACAAAGTCGAGTGGCGTCGCGGCTGCGGCACAGTGGGCCAAAAAGCCACGCAGGAAGGTCGGGCCGTTGCGCGCGAGATCGCCGGTCGTTGCGGGACCACCAATTTGGGCGGCAGGAAAGGCCAACTTGACCGCAGCCGCCGTCGCATCATACAGCGCATAGTATTGCTCGGGCGTGCCGCGCCAGTAAAAGATATCCGGCTCATTCCACAGTTCCCACAGCCAATGACGCACCTCATCCGGACCATGGCGCTCTACACAGTGTTGGACTAGGGCCTGCACCAGACCGGCCCACTTGGTATAGTCGGATGGAGGAAAGGACCAGAGGCCAGCTTCATACGTGCTCCACTGCGTAGGGCTTGGCTCAAAGGGGAATCGCGCATCAGGCGGGACGAGGGCACGCGGTGTAAAACCAAGCTCGACCAGCGGGTGGTGGCCGGCCTGCACGATGGCATCATAGACTTGATCAGCAATTGAGAAATCGTAAAATGGGATGCCCGTCGCATCCTCATGATAGACATTGCCGGCACCCCAATGCGGGAGTGACCAGCCGATGCCACTCATGAAGATATAATGAGGGCGCACATAGTAGGGCTGCTCGGCAAACGCACCGATCGTTTTGAGCGCGCGCTTACCAGTCGGCGTGTATGTCCAGTTCAGTTCATCATAGCCCAGGCTGGTCCAGATGCGTGGCACCGAACCACGCCAGTCGCCGCAATCGACAGATACCGTGGCTTGCCGTGCCACCTGCTCTTCCTGCTTGGCTCCAGGTTTTGCGGGCTCGGCACTGCTTCGTTGCTGGTAGTCTGGCATAGACACTATCCCACGTTCTGTAAAACAGACGGCACCATGACGTTCGACAACGACGGTGGCCTACGAGCTAACGCTGTTATGCTAACCCTGGAGCATGATCGTCGCAAGCGAGTGCGGCGGGAGCTCAACTTGATAGTTCTGCCCATCCCGCTGTACGTTAAGTGCAACGGGGGCAACGCGATCTGGATGAGCGGCATCATTGCTGGCCCGCGCGCTGTCGGCAGCCAATAGTTGACCACTGGCTTTGCCAGCACTCCCAGCACCTGCGATCTGCACAGTCGCAGGCTGGTCCCAATGGCGATTGATTATGGTCACCGCAAGGCCGGCTGCGCTGCGGGAGGCCGTCGCGCTGACCGCGCTCGTACCGCCCGGCAAGCTGCTGCCCTGTGTGATATCGACTGGCAAGGCAGTTGCCCCCAGGTGCGGTTGATGCAGCCGCAGTGCGTGATAGGTGGGAGTAAGCCACATACGAGGTCCCTCGGTCATTACCACAGCCTGCAAGACGTTGACGATCTGGGCTAGGTTGGCCAGCGTCAGTACGGTGCATTGACGGTGAAAGCCTTCCAAGGCGATAGCTGCCGCAAGCGCATCACGCAAGGTATTGACCTGTTCATAGGTTACGGGCGATTGGCATACCGCCGTGCCCCGCGGCCCCCATGGACGTGCTTCAGGGTGCCAGACACCCCACTCATCAAGCGCGATGCCAATGCAGTGGCGGCCACCCGTTGCGTCTTTGATCGTCGCGGCAGTGCGCACGACGTTTTGCTCCATCGCCTCCGCTTCGGCCAGGAGACGGTAGTATTCCTCTTCGCTGAACTCGGTTTGTGGGCCACCGTCAACCCAGTAGGTATGAATCGACAGGTGATCGACGAGGTTGATGTGACGGCCAAGGGTGTCTAGCAGCTTGGCGTTCCAGGAGGAGTCAAAGCCGTCTGCAAACATCCGCGGCTCTTCCAGTCCACAGGCAATAAGTTCAACAGACGGATCAACATGGCGCATCATTGTGGCGTAGCGTCGATATTCGTGTGCATAGGTGACGGCATCGTAGTTACCGCCGCAGCCCCAGTTCTCGTTGCCGACACCCCAGAGCCGCACGCCGAAGGGATCGGGCGAGCCGTTGGCAGCACGCTCTCGCGCCAGCTTCGTCCTGACGGAGGTATTGCAGTATTCAAGCCAATCGCACAATTCCTGGGGTGTGCCACTGCCAACGTTACCAGCCAGATACGGTTCGGCGCCCAGCATTCGGCACAGGTGCAAGAATTCATGCGTACCCAGGCTGTTGTCGTCTTCAACCTGTAGGTCACACGAGATACCAAGGCGTACCACGCGTTCAGAAGCTGAGCCGATGCCGTCACGCCAGTGATAATGGTCGGCATAGCAGCCGCCCGGCCAGCGTAACAGTGGAACCGGCAGCGCATGTAGCGCGGCAAGCACGTCGCTGCGGAAACCGGCCTCGTGGGGGATATGCTTTTCACCAGTTCCAACCCAAAGACCATCATAACAGCAGCGTCCCAGGTGTTCCGCAAAGTGACCATAGAGCCTGGGTGAAATCGTACCGATCGGAGCATCGGCCTTGATAGTCAGGAGTGTAGCTTGCGCCATCGTTGCATTCCACCTTTCTGCTTTGAAAGTGTTGCCGACAGTATCATCAAAATTGTTCTTTGTCAATCCCGGATATTTTAGTTTTTGTCCGTCTTTGTTTCAAGCTTGTTTCCTAAAAGAGCCGCGGATTCCAGGCTAAACACCCCAGTTATCTTGCCAATGTGCGAGGTATGGCAACGTAGTAGACAACTTGACTCTTGACAAAGATCAAGACATACGAGTAGAATGTTCTGATATCATTTGTTTCACTACTAGATTTAGCGTATAGAGATCGGGCAATTCGCAGGCGAATAGTATGTATACTATGGCGTATACGATTAAGAGCGCAACTACCCGGCGACTAGCGAGGTTTGCCATCTCGAACGATGGGAAAACGGCATAGTGAGCCCGCGCGACAAAGCTACCAGCACGGCCTTTCCCAATATGCGCGATGTAGCCGCTTTGGCTGGCGTTTCACTTTCGGCCGTTTCACTGGTGGTAAACGATCGGCGTGGGGTTGGTCCTGACAAACGCGCGCGCGTGCTGGCCGCCATGCATGAGTTAGGCTATGTTCCTGCAGACCGTCTCAACGCTCCTTCCGAAACGAAAGTGCTTGGCCTGCTGATGGAATCACTCGCTGATCCGGCCAACAACGATGGCTTTTATACCCGAATTGTCGCCGGAATAGAGCAGGCTGCTGACCGGCTAGGCTACCGTCTTTTGCTACATCGCTACCGGCCGGGTGTTGATCCGATTGGCGATATCCGGGCGCTCATGGGCCGCAATATTGATGGTCTGATCGTCGCGAACGATGGTGATGTTACAACTGATATCATCCTGCACATTGCGACGGCCGGTATGCCGATTGTGCTGGTCGAAAACTACGTGGCTGAGGCAATTCACGCGGTAACGGCTGATAATTTCACGGCCGGTCTGATGGTGACGAAGCATTTGCTTGAGCTAGGTCACCGGCGGATAGCCGCTGTGCGTGGTCCTGCTAAATATAGTAGCTTGCGTGACAGGCTGCGTGGTCACAATATTGCTTTATTAGAGCAGGGCCTTGAGATCGATCCTGTACTGCAACCGCCCGCCGTACTGGGACATCCAAGAAAAGGCTATGCCGAGATGCAGCAACTGCTCGCCCTGACCGAGCCCCCGACGGCCGTATTTGCGGTGAGCGACAAGAGTGCATTTGGCGCGATGGACGCGATTAAAGAGGCGGGTCTGCACATTCCGGACGATATCTCGATTGTAGGGATCGACGATGTCGCAGAAAGCGCATATAGCTGCCCGCCGCTCACAACCTTCCACGTCCCTAAGTACCAACTCGGCGAGACGGCGGTGGCGCTGCTGCATGAACTGCTTACCATGGGTGGCAGTTCGCCGGCGAAGAAGGTCCTACTTGGCCATCTCGTGCCGCGCCAATCAAGTGCGCCTCCTCTAGTGAAGTGGTCGTCGAGTGTGGTTACGGCCCGGTTGGAAGCAAGCTAAATGGGAGGATATAGACCATATCACAGCCCTTGCGCACCGTGTTGACCGCCGCCGATGCGGTACGCAGATTACATTGCACCATTTATTTGCGGTGCCGTGCAGCACATGGTACGCTTGCACGGCACGGAAGGAGAATGCCAGGCAGTTTTCGAGCGCGGGTAACCTATCGTGTGGGTTATCACAGGCCACCACAACAGATTTCCCAGGGATGCCGGTCTACCATGGCCAACGTAGGCCAACCACTAGGAGCAAGACAATGACCCAAGATCCCAAGTCCAGTCAGAACAAACTCGTTTCCCGTCGTGACGTACTCAAGCGCGTCAGCCTTGGTGCCGTAGGGCTCACGCTCGCTGCGTGCGGTGCAAGCACCTCGACCGGTGGCGCAGCCACCACTGGCTCCGCAGCGACGGCTGCTGCCGGTGCCGCAACCATGGCCGCAGGTGCCACCGATGCTGCGACTATGGCAGCTGCAACTGCAGCAGGAGCAGCTGCTGCAGCTACCAAACCAGGACCCACACCTGAGCCCACAGTTGGCGTCGCCCAGCTTGGCAAAGGTACACAAAAGCTCGTCTTCTGGCATGGCCTCGGCGGCGCGGACGGTGCCACTATGGTCAAGATGTTACAGACCTACATCGCACAAAAGCCCGACATCGCGCTGCGCTCAGAAACGTATGATTGGGGCGTCTTCTACCAGAAGCTACCGACCGCGACAGCCGCAGGTACCCCGCCCGACATGGTGATTATGCACAGCTGGGCCATGAAGCAGTTTGTGGACCAAAGTATCCTGCAACCCGCCGAAGATATCTTCTACTCGGGTGGCCTGGTTCCAAAGAATGACTTCAATCCTGCGTTGATCGCTGCTGTTACTTTCGACAATAAGACGGCCTCTGTGCCGTTTGATAATCACGGTTGGCTGAACTGGGTCAATACGAAGGTGATCACGGACGCCGGCCTCGATCCGAACAATCTACCCAAGAATGGGACCGACTTTATTCCCTGGGCGCAGAAGATTGTGGTCGATGATAAAGGCAAGCACCCCAATGAGAGTGGCTTCAATCCGGACAAGGTTAAGGTTTGGGCGACTCACAGCTCCTGGCAGCGGTACACGCCCATGTCTACCATTTGGCAATTCGGGGGCGGCATCTTCAGTGATGACGCCAAAAAGTCGCTGTTGGACGATCCAAAATCCATCGCCGCCATGCAATACTGGCAGGATCTGATCACCAAGTATCACGTCGTACCACCGGCGGTTCCTGGTGTCGCCGGTCCTGGCGATCTGATGAAAACCAACTCGATCGCCTTGATGTGGGATGGAACCTGGAACCTCAATTTCTTCAAAGATAATCCCGAAATCAAAGTGCTCCCATCGTTCCTGAACTCGTATGCGCCCGACGGCAAGCAGGTGGTCAGGTTCGACTCACACCAATTCGTAATACCTGCTGGCGTGAAAGATCCGGGGCTGGCTGCGGCTAAGGATTTGATCGTGTATCTCTCCAACAATGGCGAAACATGGGCGACCTCGGGCCAGGTGCCGGCACGGCTCTCGGTTCAGCAGAAGCCAACGGTCACGGGTATCCAGTCAGTCTCGACTGCTGCGGCGCAGTTCAAGGCGATTGGCCGCCCAGGGCAGACACACAAGGCGATCAACGAGATCGTGACGACCTACGAGACCGCTTTCGGAGCCATTCTGGCGAACACAACACCTGCACCGCAGGCGATGCAGGACGCTAGCAAGTCGGTCCAGGCGATCCTCGACCGCGGCTAGACGTTTGGCATGAGTGCGGTGCCAGGCACCGCACTCATTGATCTCAAGGAGAAAAGAGATGGCTACGACTACGCAAGCGCGATCGGGAGCTCAACTGCAACTGGCGCCTTCGCCCCGTGCAAAGGCGTGGCGCCAGCAACTCCCGAATTATTTGTTCATCTTGCCGCACCTGATCTTCTTCGCAGTCTTCCTACTGTACCCAATTCTCTCTGGCCTGCGGATGAGCCTCTATGATTGGAAGATCATGGCCACGACCCAGAAATGGATCGGCTTTGATAACTACACTAAGCTGATGCATGACCCGCTCTGGTGGCTGACGCTGCGCAATACGGTTTATTTCGCGGTCATGACGATGGCGCTCTCGATCCTTGTCTCGTTGGGAGCAGCTTCGGCCGTGAAACAAAACATCTTTGGCCGCAATTTCTTCCGAACGATCTTTTACGCCCCGGTCATCCTGTCGGTGTCGGCGATGGCATTGGTGATGCAACGTGTCTTTGAGCCGCAACGCGGTCTGATCAATTACTACATCACCGACGTGCTTAATGGGCCCCGTTTCATCTGGCTGGGCAACGCGCATCTAGTGCTGCCATCGATCTCGTTTGCTACAGTATGGTGGACGTTTGGCGGTCCGATGCTGGTGTTTCTGGCTGGTTTGAATAGTATTCCCGAGTCGCTCTACGAAGCCGCCAAGATCGATGGTGCCGGGTCGCGACAGGCATTTTTCCGGATCACGCTGCCATTACTCAGGCCAACCCTGCTGTTTGTCGCGGTGACGCAGTTCATCGGTCAGATGCAGGTCTTCGGCCAGCCCTTAATTATGACTCAGGGCGGTCCTGGCAACGAGTCCAAAACGGTACTCCTGTACTTATACCAGCAGGCATGGTCCTTCTTTCGGATCGGGTATGCCTCCGCTATGGCCGTCTGCCTCGCGTTGATCATGATAGTAGTCACGCTCGTCCAATTCCGGCTCTTACGTGACAACGGCGACTAACAGGAGGTATTCAATGGCTGCTTCAGCACGTCAACTGCGCGAGAGCCCGCGCATCTCAGCAGGAACCATACTTTTGTACGTTGGCCTAGTTGTCGGGGCACTCCTGACACTTGGGCCGATCGTCTACATGTACTCCCAGGGCTTTACGCCGGAGTCGGAGACGCTACTCTGGCCGATCCACTGGATCCCACCCCATCCAACGGTCGGCAACTTTCAGCGGATTTTTAGCGATCCGACGCTGCCGGTCTTCCACTGGTTAATCAATAGCGTCTTTGTCGCGACGACAGTCACGGCGCTGGTGCTCTTTATTTGTTCGCTCACGGCTTATGCCTATGCCCGCCTACAGTTTCCGGGGCGGGACGTCATCTTTTTTCTGCTGCTTACGAGCTTGATGATCCCCGGGGCCGTGACATTCATCCCCAATTTCCTACTGATGCGCAACTTAGGCTGGCTCGACAGTTACAATGGTCTAATCTGGCTGAATGGTGCGAACGTCTTCGGCGTTTTTCTGCTACGGCAGCACTTCATTAGTCTACCTAAAGAGCTCGAGGAGGCTGCGATTGTCGACGGGGCGGGACGCTTTCGCATTTACTGGCAGATCTGCCTGCCCCTGGTCTCGTCCGCGATGGTGGCGTTGGCTATTTTCACCTTCTTGGGCAATTGGAACGATCTGTTCTGGCCGCTGATTATTTTGAGCGATCGTACCAGGCTGACCCTGCCGGTTGGCCTTCAAATCCTGAGCAACGGCAATTATGTCCAGCATGGCATTACCATGGCCGCTGCGGCCGTCGCGACCACGCCACCGCTGATCATGTATGCGATCTTCCAGCGCCGCATTATTGCCGGCATTACCTTGAC
>JBBRHB010000117.1:0-10605 GCA_038223355.1 Chloroflexales bacterium | reverse complement strand
CGGCTGAAGCGCTGCCTTTGCTCTTCGACCGCTTCTTCCAGGTTGAACGGACGGACCGACCGGCCCGCGGGGGGTTAGGCCTCGGCCTCTATATTGTGCGCCAGATCGTAGAGCAGCATGGTGGCATGATCGAGGTTGATTCACAACCGGGCACAGGCACACTCTTTCGGGTGTGGTTGCCGCTGATGACGTAACGGGGTACACTCAAGATAGCATCCCTGCCTGGTGCCGCGCCACTAAGCATTCGACGCTCGTGTTTGTCTGCACATCATTGCCGATTAGGGGAGGGTCGCGCATGGCTATGCGCCTAGCTGATCGTCTGCGAGTGGCACGTCAACTCCACTTTGTAGGCCGTACTGCCGAACAATCACTCTTTCAGTCCTTGATCGAGGCGCCAGATCTGCCCTTTTGCATACTCTATATTTATGGTCCCGGTGGCGTGGGCAAAACAACGTTGCTGCAGACGTTCGCCGGCATGTGTACACAAGTAAACGTGCCCATCACCTATCTCGATGCACGTAACGTCGAACCCGCCCCAGATGCCTTTCTGCGCACCCTGAGCACGGCCCGGGGGCTCGAACCGGGCAGTTCGGCACTCAATCTCCTCGCTAACCAAGCGGAGCGTGAAGTCTTACTGATCGATACATACGAGACGTTGCACAGTCTTGAGGGCTGGTTTCGTGACCAGTTCTTGCCGCAGCTTTCCGAGCAGGTCCTGGTGGTATTGGCGGGCCGTACGCCACCCGCAGCGGCTTGGCGTAGTGATCCTGGATGGTATAGTCAAATTCATGTTTTGCCCTTACGCAATCTGAGCCCCGACGAAGGTCGAACGTTTCTTGAACAGCGCGCACTGCCGCTAGATCAGCATGCTGTGATCCTAGACTGGACACATAGTCATCCCCTCGCCCTGTCGCTGGTTGCCGATCTTTTCGCGCAGCGCGGTGTGCTGCACTTCCGGCCCGACGATGCGCCTGATGTTGTCAAGACGTTGCTCGAAGCGCTAGTACAACAAGTACCCGGCCCGGCCCATCGTGCGGCCCTCGAAGCTTGTGCCCTCGTGCGCTTAATGACCGAGCCACTGCTCGGCGAAATGCTGGCGGTGTCCGATGCGCATAGCTTATTTGAGTGGCTGCGCGGCCTGTCTTTTATCGAGGCGGGCGGCGGTGGCCTCTTTCCCCATGATCTCGCCCGAGAGGCATTGGTCGCCGACGTCCGTTGGCGTAACCCGGACTGGTACCGCGAATTGCATCGCCGGGCACGCAGCTACTATGGCAAGACTGCGCGTGCCCGGCGTGGCTACGACCAACAACAAGTCCTTCTTGATTATGTCTTTCTGCACCGTGATAGCGGGGCAGTTCGCCCACTGTTTGTGTGGCAAGATAACGGGATGATCCGCCCCGGCCTCGCGCAGCCGGCGGATATGCCCACGCTACATGCCGCGGTTGCGCGTTATGAAGGAGCTGACTCGGCGGCGATTGCCGATTATTGGCTCACCCGGCAACCTCACAACGTGACGGTATTTCGGGACGACACTCAAGCGATCGTTGGCTTAATCATCATGGTCGATCTCGACCGGACGAACGACGTCGATTGCGCCTATGATCCCGGTACTGCGGCTGCCGTTGCGTACTTGGCGCAGCATGCGCCATTGCGCACGGGAGAGCGCGCACTCATGTTTCGCTTCTGGTTGGCAACCGAGAGCTACCAACAGGTGGGACCGATTCAAAGCCTCATCTTTGTACGGATCGCGCAACAGTATTTAAATACCGCCGGACTGGCCTTTTCCTGCGTGCCATGTGCCGTTCCTGACGTCTGGGCAGCCGGCTTTGCCTACGCCGACCTGCAGCCCGTGCCAGAGGCCAGCTTCAGCGTTGGGCAGCGGGAGTATGCGGTGTACGGCCACGACTGGCGCGTCTTGCCGATGACTGCCTGGCTTGATCGCCTAGCAGAGCGCGAGCTGTCGGCTGCCCCCCAATTACAACCACCCGCTCGTAATGCGCCACTCGTCGTGCTAAGCGAACCCGAGTTCCTAGCAGCAGTCCGCGCGGCCCTCCATGAGATCACGCGTCCGACCAGCTTGCGCACTAACCCGTTGCTCAATTCGCGCCTCATCATGGAACATAGCCTGCGTCAGAGCAGTGAAGCTGTGCGTGTTACCCGCCTACAGGCTGTCATCGAGCGCGCAATCACAAGTTTACAGTCGACGCCGCGCGATGCCAAATTGTACCGGGCTATCTACCACACCTACCTGCACCCAGCTGCTACTCAGGAACGCGCGGCGGAGTTGGTGGATGTACCCTTCAGTAGCTACCGGCGCCACCTGAAGGCCGGCGTCGAGCGTGTAGGCTCATTGTTATGGCAATGGGAACTGGACGGGGCCGAAACATGAGCAGAAAGTGAGCAGCTTTTAGGCTGGTAGCTGACCAGCGCTTTTCACCATACTACGGCTGTCGTTCATGACAGCCGTAGTTCTTTGTAGTCTGCTCGGTGTGTGCCGTGCCGCGTCAGGGACGACGCCTCTAGCGGCCATGATTAGTGAGGAGGTGCCAATGGCATAAGCATCCGCTACCGGTCTCGCCCGTTCATGAAAGGAAATGGAATCATGCGCAAGCTCACTCTGGCAACGTTCACCTTGATGGCCTTGTTCGCCCTGGTCGTTGGGGGTGCCCCCCGCCAGGCGAAAGCATCCTCCCACCGCGAGGCACCATTCATCGCCACGGATCCCCAGGCGGATGCGACGGACTTGTATGCCTTCGTCAGCCCCGACAAGCCCGATACCGTGACCTTCATCGCCAACTATATCCCACTAGAAATCGCGGCCGCGGGCCCGAATTTCTATAAGTTTGGCGACGACGTGTTGTATGAGATTAACATCGACAATGTCGGCGACGCGAAGGATCACCTGACCTTCCAATGGCGTTTCAACAGCCGGCTCAATCCCAACAATCCGGCGGGTGGCAACACCTTCCTATATAACACCGGGCCCGTCAACAGCTTGGACGACCCAAACCTTAACCAGCAGCAGTTCTACTCGCTGTCGACGCTCTCCTACCAGCAAACGCTCGATCCGCAGCGCAAGGGTACGGTCATCAAAGACAAATTGCAGGTGGCTCCGGCCAATGTTGGCCCGGTCTCATATCCAAATGGTTATGAGAAAGTTGCTAAGCAAGCGATCTATGATGTAGGCAATGGCATCAAGGCCTTCGCCGGGCCGCGCGATGATCCCTTCTTCGCCGACCTCGGTGGAATTTTTGACCTGCTGCAGGGCATTCACGGTGTAGATTACCTGAAGGGCCTAAACGTGCATACCCTCGCCCTCCAGGTGCCGATCAGCATGCTGAAAGGCCCGAATGACTCGATTATCGGTGTGCGCACGACCTCCTACCGCCACAGCTTCAGCGTCCTGCGACCGATCAACGCGGCTGCCGGCACCTCGAATAACCCAGGCAGCAGCATTCATATCTCTGAAGGCCCTGTGCCGTCACCACGGACGAGCAGCGGACCCTGGGTCCAAATTTCGCGCCTCGACAGCCCCTTGGTCAACGAGGTCGTGATCCCGCTGCAGGATAAGAATCGCTGGAACGGTTCGTTCCCTCAGAACGACACGCAGTTCCTGTCTTATGTTCAGAATCCCGAAGTGGCAGGCCTTGAGCACGCCATCTTGGGGCTGAACGTACCACCGAATCCCCGGGCTGACCTCGTCACCATCTTCCTTACAGGCCTTCCCGGCCTCAACCAGCCTGCTAACGTGGTACCGTCGTCGCAACTGCGGCTGAATATGGCCATTCCGCCTTCGCCCACTCCCAACCGCTTAGGTGTACTAGGTGGTGACAACGCAGGCTATCCCAACGGACGGCGCCTCACTGACGACGCCATAGACATCTCGTTGCAAGCCGTCGCCGGTGCAACCCCGCTGACGCCCGCGTTCGACGTGCCGCCGAATAACACGGTCGGCGATATGGTGAACGCTAACGATCTACCGTTCAAGAGCAACTTCCCGTATGCGGCCTCCCCGCATGACTACACCAACCAGTAGCAGGAAGACGATCAGACGACGGCAAAGTTGTGGGGCGCACTTGGAGTGCGCCCCAAGAGAGGAGCATCCCGATGACCGCATTAGCCACCCACCGGGTTTCTTGGAAATGGCTTGTCGCGTTTGCGACCGTTGCGACGTTAGTGTTGGTACCGAGCGCGATCGCCTATTGGCGGCGACCCGTGGACCGGCCCGCCCAACCCGCACTGTTTCATCCGCTGGCGTGGAGCCGCCCGGGGACGGATGATGCCGCACTCCAAACGCTCCAACAGCAGATTAAAGCAAAACCGAACGACATCGTCGCCTATATCAGTCTCGCTAATGCCTATCTCCAACGTGTACGCGAGACCGGTGATCCGGCGTTCTATGCTAAAACAGATGCGCTGCTCAAGCAAGCGGCCAAGCTCGATCCCTTGCAGCCCCAGTTGCTTACTAGCGAAGGCGTGCTCGCCCTGGCCCGCCATGACTTTGCCGCTGGCCTGGCACTTGGCAAAAAGGCCGAGGCCATGGACAGCGAAAATCCGCGGGCCTATGGCGTCGTGACGGATGGCGAGATCGAGATGGGCCAGTATGATGAGGCGATCAAGACCTTGCAAGCGATGATCGATCATCGTCCCGATTTCAGCTCTTACTCCCGCGTCGCCTATGCCCGTGAGCTATATGGCGATCCGGAGGGTGCTATCGAAGCGATGCAGTACGCGATCAACGCCGGCGGACCCGTCCCCGAAAACACTGCCTGGGGCTATGTACAGCTCGGCAATCTGCAGTTTGGGCTGGGCCATGTCGACGAAGCGGGCAAGCAATATGATCTAGCAATCCACGCCCGCGACCAGTACCCGGCCGCACTCGCCGGGCAAGCACGGGTTGCAACAGCGAAAGGCCAGTTGGAACAGGCGGCGACGCTCTACGGGCAGGCCTTCGACCGCATGCCGCTGCCCGAATATGCGATCGCGCATGGTGATGTCCTGGCGAAGCTTGGCCGACAGGCGGAAGCACGCCAACAATATGATCTAGTGACGGTCGTTGATAAACTGCTCACCGCCAACGGCGTGAACATCGATCTTGAGACGGCGCTGTTCTTTGCCGATCACGACCTGCAACTGCCGGAGTCACTTGCCAGAGCACGGGCCGCGTACGCAGCACGGCCTAGTGTGACGGCGGCCGATGGGCTAGCCTGGACATTGTATAAAACGGGCAATATGCAAGAGGCGGGGCGCTATGCGCATGAGGCACTTAAGCTGGGTACCCGCGATGCGCTGAAGCTCTTCCATGCCGGGATGATCGCCAACGCGCTCGGCCAAACCGGCGAGGCCCGCACCGATCTCCAAACCGCACTCGCCCTTAATCCGAACTTTTCGCTGCTATACCAGGATCTTGCTCGTACCACACTGCAGGGGCTTGGACCGGCTCCGGCGAGCACGCCGAGGAGCAAATAAATGGGGCGATATATACATTGTTTGCAGCGCTGGCTGCTGCCCCTGGCCGGGTTGCTGATGCTCTGGAGCCTGATCCAGCCAGCTACTGTGGGTGCTCATCCCCTGGGCAACTTCACCATTAATCTGTACAGTCGGCTGGAACCTAGTGCGCGGCAGATTAAGATCGTCTACGTCGTAGATATGGCCGAAATCCCAACTTTCCAGGCGTTCGGCGCAGGGATGCCAACCGCTGCGGCTCAGGCTGCATATCTGGCCGGGCCGGCTTCGGCACTGCGCGATGGCTTACAGCTGATGATCGATCAAAAATCGGTGGCTCTCACGGTTACTGATCGCGCGCTCCGTTTTCTACCTGGGCAGGGTGGCCTCTTTACAACCCGCATTGAGCTACAGCTCGCAGCCCCGGCCGCTGCGCTCGCGGGCGGCACGCAACAGGCACTCAGCTACAATGATCACAACTTCCAGGGACGGCTCGGTTGGCACGAGGTCGTGCTGCGACCGCAGGCCGGTCTACGGGTCCTGCGCACCGATGCTTCGACAGTCGATCAGAGCAATGAATTGCGCACCTATCCCCAGGACATGCTCACGAGTCCACTCGACGTGCGTGCGGCGCAGGCAGTCATTGCACTGGGAAGTGGTGTTACGCCGTTAGCCGCACCGGTCGCCAGCGCGGGTGCTTTCCGCGCCCAGGATCGTTTTGCGGCGCTGATCACCACCACCCAGTGGAGCCCTTCCGTGCTACTGGTCGCGCTGCTCTTGTCGATGGGCTTAGGTGCTATGCATGCTCTCGCGCCGGGACATGGCAAAACGATTGTGGGAGCCTATCTCGTCGGAGCGCGTGGTACCGCGCGCCACGCCGTCTTTTTAGGCATCACCGTCACAACGACCCACACCCTCGGCGTCTTCGTTCTTGGGCTCTTAACCCTGTATGCCTCGCGCTATATTCTGCCTGAGCAACTCTACCCCTGGCTCAGCGTCTTGTCCGGCGCATTGGTCGTTATTATGGGTTTATCATTACTACGACAACGGCTGAAGAGCGTGTGGCCGGGCCGGGGTGCCAAGGAAGCCCACAACCACGAGCACGAGCTTGATGATGCGCAGAGCCACGGCCATGTGCATGGCCCGCATACCCACACTCACCTACCGCCGAGTGCATATGGTGGCAGCCTGACATGGCGCAGTCTCCTGGCGCTGGGCATCTCGGGTGGCCTGTTGCCGTGCCCATCGGCATTGGTCGTCATGCTGGGAGCCATTGCACTCGGCCGGATCGGTCTGGGTCTGCTCCTAATCATCGCCTTTAGCGTTGGCTTGGCGGGCGTTTTAACCGGGATCGGACTGCTGTTCGTACATGGTGGGCGCTGGCTTGGTCGGCTGGCGGGGGGCAGCACCATCCTGCGCTGGCAGCTGGGCTTGCGTCTGCTGCCGGTTGGCAGCGCGCTCATCGTTACAGGGGCGGGCGTCCTCATTACACTAGAGGCCGTGTTCCAAGCGGGCGTTATACGTTGAGGGATGCGAGCTAACAAGAACGAGGATGCCATGCCCGATTCTAATGCCGAAGTCGCGGGAGCGCTCCTACAAGCCTGGAATGCTCACGACCTCCCGCGCGTGGCCAGCTTCTTTGCGCCCGAGTATCGTGGCGAGGATGTTGGTCAAGCTCATTTGCAGCATGGACCCGGCGGCTGGACCGCAAGCCTGGCCCGCTATTTGGAGGCCTTTCCAGATATTCACTGGACCGGCGATTGTATTGTTGAAGGCAATGCCGTCGCCTTGATCTGGACGATGCAGGGCACCCATCGTGGCATGCTTATGCACATTCCTCCGACCGGGAAACACATTGAGGTCCGCGGCGTCTCGGTCCTGACCTTGCGCGACGGTAAGGTGATTCATGGACAGAACATCTGGGATACCGGCGGTCTCCTCCGCGCCCTGGGGCTCCTACCTGAGCTAACATAGCACCGCACTATGCTATGCTATGCGTGACTGGCCCGGCATGTTGCTGGACTGGAGCTCGTCGAAGGGGACGCTGTTATGGAACTATCCGAAGACCTCAAACTGCTGCGCGCTACGGTCCGTGATTTCGCAATTAAAGAAGTCAAGCCCATTGCCCGTGAGATCGACGAGCACGAGCGCGTACCGATCGAGACGATCAAAAAAGCCGGAGAGCTTGGACTGTTAGGCGTGCCCTTTCCCGAGCAATATAGCGGTGTGGATGCCGGGATTGTTGGCTACTGTATCTTGATGGAAGAGATCAACCGCTATTGTGCATCGACCGCTACGATCATCGGCGCGCATGCCCAGCTCTGCGCTATGTCGATCTTTCTGGCCGGCAACGAAACGCAGCGCGATAGCTACCTCACTGCCCTTAACGAGGGCCGGCTGATCGGTGCCTGGGCCCTGACCGAGCCAGGTGCCGGCTCGGATGCGGCCCATATAAAGACGGCAGCCCGGCGCGACGGTGACGGTTGGCTGCTCAACGGGTCGAAAATGTGGATCACCAACGGCTCGTTCGCTGATGTGATTGTGGTCTTTGCCGTTACAGATGCGGAACGTGGTGCGCGGGGCGGTATCACGGCTTTCATCGTCGAGAAAAGCTATCCTGGTTTCAAGGTCGGCAAAGTCGAAGAGAAGATGGGCCTACGGGCCTCGCACACCGCCTCGCTCTTTTTTGAAGCTTGCCGCGTTCCGGCTGCGAACGTGCTGGGTGACGTTGGCGCGGGCTTTGTGGTCGCGATGCAAACGCTTGATATTGGCCGCTGTGGCCTTGGCGCCAGTTCGCTCGGGGCAGCCAAAGAAGCTTTTGAGCTAGCCCTGCACTACAGTGTCGCGCGCCAACAGTTCGGTCGTCCAATCGCGGACTTTCAGGCGATCCAGATCAAACTGGCCGAGATGCGTACTAAAATTTACGCCATGGAGCAGATGGTCTACCATTGTGCCGCACTGGTCGACGCTCATCAGCCTGCGACGCTCGAATCGGCGATGGTTAAGCTCTTCTGCACTGAAGCAGCCTCGCAGGTTATCGACGAAGCGATTCAGATTCATGGCGGCATGGGCTTTAGTCGCGAGTTGCCGCTAGAGCGCATGTACCGCGACGCCCGCGTGACGCGCATCTTCGAGGGAACCAACGAGATTCAAAAACACGTAATCGCCGGCGAGGTTCTCAAAAGCGTGGGCCATAAAATCAAGATCTAGCGGCTACCATCGCCCCGAGCGTCCTACCGGGGTCGAAGTTCCGGCTTCGACCCCGGTAACGTTGATAACGAGCGCAGCTAGGATGGAGATGCTACCAAGCCCGGCTTGCGCTCTTCAGCTTCCACGGGTAAGGGCTCATGCTCGTCGCTTTGCAGCTGTTCATGGCCTGGGACGGGAAAGCCGGCACACATCTCGCGCACCTCCTCGGCAATCTGGGCATATTGCGTAGTATCGCCAACATTATGCAGGACGGTCACGATCCACTCGGCGACACGTTCCAATTCGTTGGAACCGAAGCCCCGGGTTGTAACAGCGGGCGTACCTAGCCGAATACCGCTTGTTACCATTGGTGACCGGCTATCGAATGGAATAGTGTTTTTATTGACTGTAATGCCGGCCTCATCCAAAGCTTTTTCAGCCTTCTTGCCACTGATCTCGCTCAACCCCGCCGAACGACTCAAGTCAATCAGCATGAGGTGGTTATCGGTCCCGCCACTCACCAAGCGTAAGCCGGCGCGTTGCAAAGCTGTTGCCAGGGTCTGAGCATTGGCAATGACCTGCCGCTGGTAGACAGCGAAGGAGGGCCGGAGGGCTTCACCAAAGGCCACAGCTTTACCGGCGATCACATGCATGAGTGGGCCACCTTGGATCCCTGGAAACACCGTGCGGTTAAGGTTATAGCGCTCTGCTATCTCATTACTCGCCAAAATCAAGCCACCACGCGGGCCGCGTAGCGTTTTATGGGTCGTCGTGGTTGTAAAGTGCGCGTGGGGAATAGGGGAGGGGTGTAAACCGACGGCCACCAAGCCCGCAATATGCGCGATATCAGCCCATAACAGTGCCCCAACTTCGTCAGCAATCGCACGCATGCGGGCAAAGTCGATAATGCGGGGATAGGCCGACGCACCCGACGTGATGAGCTTGGGTCGTACCTCACGCGCCACCCGCAGCAGTTCATCGTAATCGATCCGTTCGGTTTCACGATCAACGCCATAGGTAGCGACCTTAAAGTAGAGGCCAGAAAAGTTAAGGGGATGGCCATGCGTTAGGTGGCCACCCTGGTCAAGCTTCAGTCCCAGAATCTGGTCACCGGGCTGCAGCGCAGCCATATAGATCGCCATGTTGGCCTGGGCTCCCGAATGCGGCTGAACATTGGCCCATTCGGCCCCGAAAAGTTGTTTGGCACGCTCAATGGCCAGCGTTTCCACAACGTCAACGTATTGGCAACCGCCATAATAACGCTTGCCGGGTAACCCTTCAGCATACTTGTTCGTTAGGACCGAGCCCTGGGCCTCAAGTACAGCCCGGCTCGTGTAATTTTCCGAGGCGATGAGTTCGATACCATCACGCTGGCGCGCCCCTTCCTGGGCGATCGCTGCGGCAATCTCGGGATCAACATGGGCAAGATCTGGTAGTGACATATTTTAAATACTCCTATGGCTTGGTGAGAGTGTACCATAGGGTTTGGCCATCACACGCCTGCGCCGGTCAAGCGGGCGCGGATCGTCACGCCGGCTAAAAACAAGGTCACCATGGCATAAATCAGCATTTCGCCCCGCCCCGTCCGTCCCTTAGTATACGAGAAGGCGCCGGGGATCGATAAGACCATTACAAAGCCATACAGCACGTGGATCGCCGTACGGGCTGGGCGATGGCCGCTGGCAAATAAGGTCGCGCCCAACAATCCTTCCAGCAGCACCAACACTTCGGCAATGACCAACGCACCCCAGTAGGAGCCGGTGATCCCTTCGCCCCGAAAATAATTCAGCAGGCCCCACGCGCCCAAAGCCAACATGAACAACAAAGTGGTTACACTCAGGCGATCATGGACCAACGTCAAAACGCTCATCGCAATCCTTTACACAGCCTCGGCTTCCATTATACGTGCGAATAAGCGATTCCTATGAGCGCTATCGGCACTTACTGGGGCGAGAGTTGGCGCCACAGCCA
>JBBRHB010000116.1:0-10611 GCA_038223355.1 Chloroflexales bacterium | reverse complement strand
GGTTGACTGTGGTCATTGGTCTTTGGGTTGCGCTGCCATACATGATGCTAGTGACTATAACTGCTATCCGTGCATCGCATCAGGAGATGAAGCTGTCGGCCCACGTAACGAGCCAATCGCGTTTTACGTTGACGTGGGGGCGGATCTGGCCTTATATTATAGTGGGTGCCCTGCTAAGGGCGATGCTCCTCTTTAATGCCTTCCACATCCCACTGCTGTTAACCGGTGATTTGCCGCCAAGCCAAACTGAGAAATTATCGCTGATATGGCTCTACCTCCTGCGCTTTAGGAGCCAGTCCTACGTCGTTGCCCTGTTCGATGTTTCAATCCTCGCCTTGGCGATCGGTCTCATGTTTCTCTACCGGCACCCCGATGCAACACTCGTCGCCAACCGCAATTATGAATAGGTTGTTGCGGCGGCGTTGGCTGTTCGATGGTCGCATTATTGTCAGTTATGCGCTGGTAACCTGCGCGCTCTTTTGGCCGGTATTTTCCCATTTCTCTTCGGCAATCGGCGTAGGTAGTGGAGTTGGTGCGAACGATGGTTGGCAAAATGTTTGGAACTTCTGGTGGCTACAGTATGCATTGAGCCACGGACAAAATCTCTTCTTTACTAAGCTCTTATATTACCCGTACGGGGCTAACCTCTTGTGGCACACGCTGGACAGCTTTCATGGCTTGCTTGCGTTGCCAATTACAGTTTGGGTGAGTCCCATGGCGGCCTTCAATACTGTTGCGCTGCTTTCCTTCATCGCCAGTGGCTACACGATGTATTTGCTGGCCGAGCAGCTTACCCATTCGCCGTCAGCAGCATGGTTAGCCGGCGGTCTCTTTGCCTTTTCGCCCTTCCGCCTAACCAAACTGTATGACGGACAGGTGGAACTGCTATGTATGCAGTATTTACCCTTGTTCGTCTTATGGTTGATCTACGCCTTGGAACGGCCCAGTTGGCGCTGGAGTGCAGGCTGTGCGGCGCTGCTCGTGATCATTACGCTCACAGATTTGTATTATGCCTTGTTCAGCCTGATCTATCTTGGCCTGTATGCGACCGTTGTGGTGTTCCGCCATCTCAGTTGGACGCGGCTTTGGCAGGTGGTACGTTCCGGCGCAGTCATCACGATCCCAGTCGTACTGCTCGTTGTCCCGTTTTTGGTAACCAGTCGGCAAGCGGGTGACTTTACGGATTGGGAAGCCCGTCAAATTCTGTCCTCAGCGACGCCGCTTAACTTCATATGGCCCAACCCGAATAGCCCCTGGTGGGGTGGTCAGCTGGGAGAAATCCAACAGCGGCTACATCTAGGGGCAGGTGGTACCTCGCTCGGGCTCGCCGTCCTGCTGCTCGCTGCCGTGGCGCTGGCAGCCTACCGGCGTCAGCTATGGCAATGGGCTCTCCTGATCATTATCATCTTTGTGTTGGAGCTCGGGCCATATCTGGTTATCAACGGTCGCATAACCGGTATCCGGTTGCCATATGCACTCATTAATCTGCTGCCAGGCGCGCAGGCCGGTCGCCGGCCTAATCACCTGATTGTGTACCGCAGTGTGCTCCTGGCCTTGCTGGCTGCATGGGGCTGGGTCTGGTTGTCGCAGCATGTTGGCACGCGCTGGCGACGGCTCAGCTTGGTTGCTGCCGTCATCTGTGTTGGCATTGACCTGTGGCCCCATGGGCTGCAGCTATCGTTGCCGTTGAGTTCGCCGTTCTACCGGCAGCTTGCCACGATGCCGCCAGGTGCCATTTTGGAATTGCCCCCGCTGATCAGGCAAAGTGACTACATGCAGACGCAATCGATCCACCAGCATCCGCTGGCGGGTGGCTATCTGTCGCGCAATCCCACGTATCCCCTGATCGACGCCGATGGGCTTCGCCAGCTCTGGAACGATAGTCCGGATGTGGAGTCAATCATTAATACAGATTGGACGGCGGCGTTACCGGCTGCCCTGACGAGCTACGATATAACATACGTGGCAATCCATCTCGATAAAACCGACAGTGAGCAGTATGCCTTGCTTGAACCGATCCTTGATCGCACGCTGAAGCAGGTATACCGCGATGCAAGGCTGATCGTCTACCAGCGTCCCCCCACTGTTCTGCTTCCCTCGCTCCGGCAAGGCGTTGGCTGGTATCCCGTTGAGCATCTGCAAATCGAACGAGTGCAATGGACCGCCGCTATGGCCGATGTCACTGTCGTGAATCCGGCGGTCACATCGGCTCCCATGATGCTCGAGTTTACCGTAGCAGCCTACGCTCATGCGCGGCCCGTTGTGGTCGAGATGCGGCGTGGGCAGCAGGACGTGCCGCTGCTGAGCTTTACTGCCACGCTCGACGCGCACCACTACCGTCTTTTGCTCATGGGCGCGCCGGGAGAAACGTCATTACACTTCGCAACAACTGCCGATCCGGCCCACGAAGTCGTCCCGCGTGCCCTGGGGCTCATGTTTACGCAGTTATCCGTTATGGCTGTGACTCCTGTACTACCTGACGTAGTACAGTGATGAGACGTCCTTCACGCCTTCGCGGCTCGCGGTTTTGTAGTAGTCATTTTTGGTGCGGGGGGCGGAGCGTCAACCACGCCGGCCAGCGCGGCTCCCACAATGCCCGCTTGATTAAGCAGTTGGGCCCTGACAATGGTGCTCTTAACCGTGAGCAAGGGCAAGAACTTGTCGGCATCTTTACTGGCACCACCACCAATAATAATCAAGTCGGGCCACAGCAAGCGCTGGATTGTAATCAGGTACTCATCGACGCGCTTGGCCCATTTATCCCAACTCAGCTCTTTACGGAGCCGCACGCTATCGGCGGCGCGATCCTCGGCATCCTTGCCACGGATCTCGAGATGGCCCAGTTCGGTATTGCTAACCAACTGACCATTGGCGAAGAGCGCGGTGCCAATACCCGTCCCCAAGGTGACAATTAAGACAACACCTTGATGGCCTTTGCCCGCGCCAAAGCGCATCTCGGCTAAACCCGCCGCATCGGCATCGTTGATCACCTGCACCGAGCGGGCAAGTTGCTGTCCCAGTCGCTGATTGATGTTCACATCGATCCACGACTGGTCGATGTTGGCGGCGGTTCGCACAATGCCGTTTTGGACCACGGCCGGAAACCCGCAGCCGACAGGTCCCTGCCAGTCGAAATGACGTACGATTTCGGTTGCCGTTGTTAAGACAGCCTCGGGCGTGGAGGGCTGGGGGGTCAGAATACGAAACCGCTCGCCAATAAGTTCACCTGTCTGGGTATCGACGGGTGCGCCCTTGATCCCAGTGCCTCCGATGTCGAGTCCGAGTACTTGCATAGCAACTCCCATAGCATTAGTGTCGCGCCCGCACCTGGACCCGCAGCCGGTCTTTTGGCCGCTTGGTTGGGGTGGCGACGGGGGTGAGATTCTGGTTATCCAAGACCTTGATCGTTGCATTTTGCAGCAAGGTTGCGATCACGATCCGCAACTCCATCTGGGCCATAGCAAGACCAATGCACACGCGCGGCCCACCGCCGAAGCCGATCATACTATAAGCGCTATGGCCTTCGTTCCAGGGCGGACCGAAGCGGTCGGGATCGAAGCTCTCTGGATCATGGAAAAGCTCCGGCTGGTGATGCGTGAAGACGATGCTATACATAACGTTCCAACCGGCTGGTACGGTATAGCCTCCCCAGCTAAATGGTTCTCGTACGCCCCGGAAACCGCCCGGCGCGGGTGGATGCAAGCGCTCGGTCTCGCGCAGCACGCGATCAAGGGCCGGCAACTGACGAAGATGCTCCAAACGCAGTTCGCCATCACCGCGAACATGCTCCTGCTCGGTCACAAGCTCGGCGAGAACGGCGGGGTGGCGGTTAAGCTCGTAAACGACCCAGGTCAACATCGATGTGACAGTATCATGACCGGCCCATAACAGCAGCAGCACCTGATCAGTGATCTCGCGGTCGCTCAACGGCTCACCGGTCTCGTCAGTGGCCTGCAGCAAGAGACCGAGGGCGTCATCGCCCTGCGTATTACGCCGCTGCTCAATGATCCGTAGCAACACGCGTTCAAGAGCATGGCGCGCTCGGATAGCTTGACCAAAGGGCGTCCAAGGAACATTCCACGTCGGGATGGAGAAGAGCCCGGCGTTGAAGGCGTTGAAGTGATGCTCCAGGGCGCGTAGCTCAGTCCCTGCACCCGTCCCAAGTAGCACCTGCGCGGCAATTTGAAAGGCGAGCACCTTAAAGCCATCGAAGAGCGCCAAGGATGGCAGTGCAAGCCAGCGCTCCAGGTGCTGCTCAGTGAGGCCCCGCATCACGGCGAAATAGCGTCCCAGGGCTTGCTGGTGAAAGGCGGGCTGCAGCACGATCCGGCGGTGGCGGTGACGCGTGCCATCTTGCAATGACAGCCCTTCGCCGATCAAGCTATATAACGTATCGCCCCACCCATCGCGCGACGAGAAATGGTCCATATGCGTATGCAGGATGAATTTGTTTGCCTCCTGTCCCAGCATGACGATGAATGGGCGGCCAATCAGGTGTGTTTGCCAGATCGGGCCGTAGAGCCGGTAGCGCTCCTGGGCGAAGGCCAGTGGATCGCGCGCCCATTCCACTGTTTCACCGATATAGGGCAACCCAGAGCGACCGGGCGGCAGCGCAAGGGACTGGATCATGGCCTGAACTCCTCGAAGCTTAAAGCGCCGCTTGACATGCTATACTGCGCACGATCTATCGGAAGCATACTACATCATGTCTCCCACTGTTCTGCAATCCGGTGCGCGTGTCGTCGTCAAGCTGGGTACCAGCGTTTTGACCGGTGGTACCGACCGGCTGCACCGGCCCCGGATGATCGAACTGGTGCGCCAGTTGGTCCAGCTCCGCGAGCGCGGTTGCGCGCCGATCCTTGTAACCTCGGGCGCGGTCTTGGCCGGCTGGGAACAGCTTGGCTTTCCGCAACGTCGTCGCAACCTCCCTGATAAACAATTGCTGGCCGCCATCGGACAGGGCCGCTTGATGCATCTGTATGCCCAGATTGCCGACCTGTACGGTTTGCCGGTCGCCCAAACCTTGCTGACCCGTGATGATCTGCGTGACCGGCGGCGTTATCTGAACGCCCGCAATACCTTGATCCGCTGTATCGAACAGGGTGTGCTCCCAATTGTAAACGAAAATGATGTGGTCGCCATCGACGAAATTCGGGTTGGCGACAACGATAATTTATCGGCGTTGGTCGCTAATCTGGTTGACGCCGACCTACTCATTATCTGCACCGATATTGCCGGTCTGCATACTGCCGATCCGCGCCTTGATCCAACGGCGACCCTGATTCGGGAGGTACCGGTCCTCGACGAGCTGATTCTATCGCACGCCGGTGGTACTGGCTCGCATCGCGGCACCGGTGGCATGGCAACGAAGCTCCAGGCTGCGGGGCTGGCGACCCAAAGCGGTACAGCCGTCGTAATTGCGGCCGGCGACGTTCAGGATCTGCTGTTGCGGCTGGCCGATGGTGAAAGTATAGGTACCTTCTTCCCGGCCAAGGCGACGCGCCTTGAATCGCGGAAACGGTGGCTGTTGGCCGAAACGGTCCGGCACAGCCGGGTGATCGTCGATAGTGGCGCGGCACGGGCACTAACTACCGCCGGTCGCAGCTTGTTGCCGGCCGGTATCAAAGCGGTTGAGGGCACCTTTGAGCGTGGTCAGACTGTGCGGATTTTCGACATGGATGGTCGAGAAGTTGCGCGGGGCCTTACGCAATATAGTTCGGGCGCACTCCTGCTGCTGCGGGGCTGCCAATCTTCCGAGATCGAAGCGCGTTTAGGCTACGTGTATGGCCCCGAAGTCGTCCATCGTGATGATATGGTCATACTATAAACGAGGAGTATCAGGCTATGTCACTAGAGCAGATTGGCCGCCGTGCGAAAGCGGCAGCCCGTGAACTTGCCCGTCTCCAAACTGCCGAAAAGAATGAAGCGCTGCAGACGATTGCCGTCGCCTTGCGCGATGCTCAAACGCGGATTTTGGAGGCGAACGCCGCCGATGTAGCAGCCGGACGTGCGGCCGGCTTGACGGATGCGCTGATTGACCGGCTGCGTCTAGATGAGAAACGTCTGGCCGCTATCGCCGCAGATGTCGAGCATGTGGCGAGCCTCCCCGATCCTGTAGGTGGCGAGTTCGCTCAGCGCACGCTGCCGAATGGTCTGCAAGTTCGCAAACGGCGAGTCCCCTTAGGCGTCGTAGGCGTGATCTATGAGTCGCGGCCCAACGTGACGGTGGATGTTGCGTCCTTATGCCTAAAGGCAGGCTCGGCCGTTATTCTCCGGGGTGGCAAAGAAACGACGCGTAGCAACGCCGTGCTTGTCGAGGTGATTCAGTCTGCCCTGGCCCGCTGTAACATCACCTCCGACGTCGTGCAGTCGATCACCGACCCTGACCGCGCGCTGGTGCTTGAACTGCTCAAGCTCGACCGCTATGTCGACATGATCATCCCACGGGGCGGTGCCGGCCTCCACCGCTTCTGTCTCGACAACGCGACGGTGCCGGTGATCACCGGCGGCATCGGCGTGTGCCACATCTTTGTGGACGACACCGCTGACCTCGCCGCCTCCGTTCCCGTCATCCATAATGCCAAAGTCCAACGGCCCAGCGTCTGTAATGCGCTCGACACCGTGCTTGTTCATCGCACAGTCGCCGCTACGTTCCTGCCCAGCATGGCACGAGACCTTGTATCTGCAGGCGTCGAGCTCCGCGCCGACGAGGAAGCGTATAAGCTGATCGAACAGGCTGGCCAGCCGGTCTGCACGGCAACGGAAGACGATTGGGGTCAGGAGTTTATGGCGCTGATCCTCTCGGTCAAAGTTGTGGATGGCCTTGATGCGGCGCTAGACTTTATTGCCCATTACGGCACCGGCCACTCCGACTCTATTCTCACGGCCACCAAAGCCCACGCCGACCGCTTTGTGCAGGACGTCGACTCAGCAGCGGTCTACGTCAACGCCTCCACCCGCTTTACCGACGGTGCTGAACTGGGGCTAGGAGCCGAAGTCGCGGTAAGTACGCAAAAGCTACACGCCCGTGGTCCGATGGGGCTGGAGGAGTTAACGACGTATAAATGGATTGGTGGAGAATGCCAACTGGAAGGGGAGCAGCGCTACTTTGTAAGAGAGTAGACACATACACTACTTTCTGCCCTTCTTCCACAGCCAGCGTTGCCTCCACATTCAGTAGATCGACGATGCGTCGCTTCGTGTCGAAGTCGCAGTTGTCGAGCCCTACACGTATTGTGGAGGCAAAGTTTTTGAGACAGTAGATTTCCTCCTCAGTCGGTGGACCCACCGAAGTCATTGCATCCAAAGCCGCTATTTCCTTGTTTAGCGCCTTGTGCATCAAATCTAGTTTCCCGCGCTTTGTGTCGAGCATGTCCTTGTCAAATGAGCCAGCGATGTATAAGTCAAGCAAGCGGTTGAGCTGCTCCTGAACGTCGTCTCGCTCTTTCACCAGTGCTGCTTTAGTGCGGACCTGTTGTGCTTGCTGCTTGCCATTCTGCTCATCCAGTTCTTGGATCCCTGCTGCTAGCTTCTCGGGGTCAAGCATTTTATCCGTAACCCAAGCCCATACGACTGCGTCCACTTCTTCAACTGAAAACGCCGGCAGAGGACACTTCCATTGACGATCAACGGCCCGATGCCTTGCATTGCATACATAGACGAGCCTCCTTTTCGAACCGTAGGGTGTTCCATGTACTCCGTACCCACATTTGCACCGTATCCGTCTCCCTAGTAAGTACTGATGAATTGCTTTGCGTACAGACAGCTTGCGGCCCTTGTCCAGCTTTCGCTGTGCTGCTTCCCAAAGCTCTTGGTCGATGATCGCTGGTATATCGACCTCTATCCATTCTTCCTGTGGCCGCTCAATGCGCCGTTTGCCAAGCAAATCCTCTGTCTGTCTTTGGCGCTGATAAGCAAAGCGGCCTGCGTACGTTGACACCCGTAACAAGCGGTAGATGGCATTGGTAGACCAGCAGTTAGCCGCCCGTTTTCTTGCCCAGTTGAACCGCATGCCCGGTGAAGATATACCCATCTCTGTCAAGCGAAGCGCGATCTTTATGGTCGACACCGAGCCACTTTCGTCGCCATGCACGTACCACTGAAAGACCATTCGAACAATTTCAGCCTCCTCCGGCACGATCTCAAATCCGATCTCTTTGCGTTCGCCGACGTAACGGTAGCCATACGGCGGTGCACCAGTTCCTAACACCAAGTGCATCGCTACCTTTTCCCGTCGCCCTCGGCTAGTCCGCTCGATGATCCCCATCCGTTCCATTTCGGCGAAAAGTGCCTCCACGTTCTCTAGAGCCTTAGCACCTATTGTGTTGCCTGCTAGCCCCCGGTTAGTGGTGTGCCATTCAATTCCCAACAACTCGAGTTCACGGCGTAGGATCAGGAAGTCAATAAGGCTGCGTGATAACCTGTCTGTCGAAAAGACAACGAGCACATCAGCTTCGCCTTGATTGATCATCCTGCGCGCATCGTCAAGCCCAGGACGGTCTAATGTGGTCCCCGTGATACTATCTTGGAATTCTGCCACAACGGCGAATTCATGCTGTTCGGCGTACTTTCGACACGCAGCTATTTGCGTTTGTAGCGAGAAGCCTTCTGCTTGAAGTGTGCTACTCACACCTGCGTATAAGATGGCGCGTTTCATGTATTAGCCCTTTCAAGGTATAAAGCTGCGCTCCAAGCCATCACAGCCTGGAGCGCGAGCTAATAGTTAGGTGTTTGGATTGCCAGCCAAGAGAGCCGCCACATCCCATTCCGTCGCATAGACGAGCAGTTCATCCGTCATCTCGATGGCAAGCGTGAATGCTGAGTATGGCGATAAGCCGCCTCCTTCGCACAGCTCTTGTGCAAGGGAATGCGTCTCATCGGTTACGGCGACGCCTTCTACTTCGCGGATCGTCTGTGGTAGACTCGCTACTGCCATTGGTGAGCCTCTTTCCCTTGGCTAGCCCGTTCGGTGCTGCAACATCGAGCGGGCGCTTTATTCGTAGGTAATCCAATACTCGTCAGTGACAAAGTTGAAGTGAATGTGCATCCGTTGTGGCGACTGCTGCGCCCGTGCCAGCAGGATTTCATACACCCTCCTGAGCGTCGTCCGCACTTGCGTCGTCGTCGGTACTCTCGTCTGGTTCATCCGTCATCTCCTCTTCGTTGGCTGCGTGTCCTTTACGCGCCACTCTGTAAGCCTTCGCTTTGTCCGGGTCGTAGCTGTAGCGTTGTTCGAGCGTCACAGCGTACTGCTCCAAGATGGGCTGCAAGACCTCGCGTTGTGCTTTTGTGAGCCTAACGATGTATGCCTTGCTTTCCTTGTGCCCCTCGGTCTCCTGTGCAAGATAGGCGTCAAGCACAGCTTGCTCGATTACCTTCACAGTCATACCCAACGCTTCGAGATTGTGTTCGACCGACAACAGCTTGCCGCGTCGCATAAGCGACTTGACTTGCTGCTCCGTCTTTCCGAGATACTCGGCTGCCTGCTTCGCCGTAAAGACTTTCGGCTCCGACTGGTCTTGCTTGCGTGCCATTTCCGGACTCCTCCAACGATTGTACTAGTTCCTGTAGTACAATCTAATTATCCCCCAGGGTCCGCCAAATGGCACGCCGTCAGTTTTAGCCACCGTTACTTTGGCAACAAAGGCAACAATCCTGGTGCCGAAAACAACCTCTGCACTCTTCATGAAAAACGACTGCAACGTAGTTTGCTGGCGACCTCCGCCAGTTCTTCTGCCGACATTGCCGAGACCTGCTGCGCAACTTCTGGATATTGCCTTGCCAAGCGCTCCGATAGCTGCTCCAACTGTTCATCCGATAGCGTGCGAGGGTCGGGGTTCACTGTGGCTTCGAGACGTGCTAACCGTTGTTCTAATCGCACTGTGCCCATCACAGGTCCTTCCTTTCGGCAAGCTGCCGTTCTAGGGCTTCGATGCGTGCCGCCAGGTCGTCAAGCTCACTTCCTCGCAGCGCCATGTCAAGCACTGTCTTTGCCGCTGCAACGCGTGATGGTGCGGGCTGACTGAGATCCAACATCACTGCAAAAAGCACTGTCGCAGCCTCGTTACTGCGCTGTTGTAACTGTGCTACTGCCTGCTGTACAGCTTCACGTCGGGCTGCTCGGTATGCCGCTGCGAAGCTTGGTTCTCGCAGCCAGCGATGCATCGTCTGCTCACCGATACCAACTGCTGCTGCCGCGTCACGAACAGTTGCCGCAGACAGCAAGGCGCAAATAGCCTTCTCCATCTTCTCTTGGAGTCCGCTCCGAGCGTTTTCGGTCATTCTGGTCCCACCTCCCCTCCCTTTGTCGCGCCAGAATGCGTGCGGCGCATCTTTGCGAGTAGCTCGTTCCTCTGCACCTCCGACAGGTTCGAGATGGCGTCTCCCGCCTCCACAGGCAGTGTGTCAAGCTCCCACGATACCAGTCCATGCACGAACAGTTGCTTGTAGCTCATGGCTAGCACATCATCAGGTGTGAACTCGGTACGCCATGCCAGCATAGCTGCCAAGCTGTACGCGCTGAGGTTCTTGTAGACGTTGCCAGTGCCTGGACCTAGTGGATGTGCTGAGCCATCCCGCGACAAGCTCCAATAGTTGCCGATGCGGTATATC
>JBBRHB010000115.1:0-10751 GCA_038223355.1 Chloroflexales bacterium | reverse complement strand
CGACTGGCGTTTCGCGACCTGACCGACCATGCGCTCGCCGTTTTTCGAAACGGCTACAATCGATGGCACAGTCCTGGCACCTTCGGCGCTCGGAATCACGACCGGATCGCCACCTTCCAACACTGCTACGACACTGTTGGTGGTACCCAGATCAATACCTATGACTTTTCCCATGTCCCTCTTACTCCTGACCGACCTTGACCATCGCCGGGCGTAACACGCGGTCATGGAGCTTATAGCCACGCCGTAATTCCGCCGTTACCTTACCGGCCTGCTCAGGTCCGGCATCTTCGTTCATCACCGCCTCATGCTGGTTCGGATCGAAAGGCTTGCCCAACGCCTCGATGGGTTTAACCCCTTCGCCCTCCAGCATAAGAAGCAGCTTCCGTTGTACACCTTGCAAGCCACTGAACCAGGGCGTAGCAGCCACATCGCTCGGCACATGCTGCATGGCCAGATCAAGGTCATCCAGCAAGGGCAAGAGTTTCATCAGCAGCGAAGCACCGGCGTTACGAATGAGCTCTGTACGCTCTTGATCGGCTCGCCGCTTATAGTTCTTTAAATCCGCAGCTGCCCGCAGATATTGGTCTTTATATGAGGCGCCGTCCTGCTCCAGTTGCGCTAGGCGCGCTTGAAGTTCATCGGCGCTAAGTGTTGTTGTCGTCGGATCGCCGGTCGTCGCCGTATCTTCGCCGTTCGTTGTACCGACATCGGTGGTTGGTTCTTCCATTCTTTAGCTCCCTCTCCCCAAATATTGACGTCGAAAGTAGGCCAATAGTTGCTTCCATGGACCGCATTACTCATCACGCGTCTTATCACCATACATCTCAGCCAGCAGTTCGCTCATGACGGTGGAAATATAACGTACCGTCGAGATCGAGCGCGGGTAGGCCATTCGCGTTGGGCCGATGATACCTACAACCCCAGCCATATTTTGACCTCGCCCATAGCGAGACAGAATGACACTATAGTCCCGCATTTTGTCTAGTCCGTGCTCACCGCCAATGATCACTTGCACACCAGCGGAAGCCAGGGCCTGCGGGATCAGGGGCACAATGCCCGCACGGCCCTCCAGAATTTCGAGTACGTCACGCACCTGTTCGATCTTTTTGAAATCCTTACGCTGGAGCATTTCCAGTAGACCATCGTGGTGGAGGAGCTCTTGCATCTGCCCTTCGCACTGCCGCATTGAGCGCGCAACCGTTTCAATCACCAGCAACTCAAGCTCCCTGAGCGGTGGTTCCAACTGATCGCCATGCACGGCCTCCACTCGCGTCGTATTCGCGTCGCTGAGCACATCATTGAGGCGACCGGCGACACGGCTCAATTCTTCTTGCGGCAAGCCCTGTTCAAGCGTAAGCGATTGCTGGCGGATGGTGCCGTCGTGTAAGACCAACACAAGCAGAATCACACCATCATGAATCGAGATCAACTCAATATGCTTGAAACGCGTTTCATAGCCGCGTGGCGGGGTCACAACCGCTGCGTTTTGCGTCGAGCGCACAAGGACCGCCGCTGCCAAGTGAATCCATTGATCGAGTTCACCCCGCACTTGGTAGAACTGGTGCTGAATCGTGCGTTGCTCCTGCGGTGAGAGCGGTGTCCGTTCCATTAAGTTTTCCACAAAATACCGGTAACCGGCATCGGTCGGTACCCGTCCGCCGGAAGTATGTAAATGCGTGAGGAGGCCAAGCTCTTCAAGCGCAGCTAACTCGTTGCGGATCGTTGCCGAGCTAAATGACAAGCCGTACTTACGTAGCAAGGTTTCCGAAGCAACTGCCTGAACTTCGTCGTCGCCGCCGGCCGCCTCCACATATTCCTGGATGGCAAGCTTAAGAATAAGTTGTCGACGTTCACTCAGTTCCATCACATTACCTACCACTAGTTAGCAATCACAGCAGCCGAGTGCCAGCAAACATGTGGATAAAAATAGCGTGCGTCGAACCAAAGTGGACTGCGCACGCCATCGCAAGCATTTTACCACGCTTGGGAAGCGCGTCAACGTGTGTTTGGCGATGAGGTTTATATAATGTGACTCAACTTCTCTATTTTTAGAGTATCAGCAGGCCCCGTTCAATGGCCTCACTGTATTCGGGCAGATGAGCGGCCATCGCACGCAGTAAGCCGAAACCGCCAGCTTGCATCATCGCGCCGTGCGGAACGGCATGGTAGGGTCGGGCAACGGGATCAAGCACGCTTTGGCGTGGACCAGTCGTAGCGATCCAGGGCGCAGGGCTGGGCATCGGATCCAAGATCAAGGCGCCATGGCCCTGAGTCGTGAAGACCTCTTGATTCGTAAGGGTTCCGGCCGCCAACTTGCCGATCAGCCCGGCGAGCTGCGTCGCTGTAACCTCCCCAGTGTGATGCTCGAACAAACCACGAATATGGAGACCAGCCATGTGAAAAGCGAGCGCATGAAAGTTGCCAATATTCGCAATGACGGCTGTAGGAGCCGCTCGTACCTGTGGATCATCAAGCGCACCGAGTATCGCCGCCGGAGCGGTATCCATGACGAGCAGTGGAATATCTGCAGGCGCGGTCATAGCAACGGCCTGCAAACGTGTCATCTCAGGGGGAATGTGCTCACGAGTGAAGGCTAGGTCGGTCAGCCAGCCACCGTCTTGAAGGCGGTCGGCTAGATAATCGAAACGAAATTTACGATCGCTCACAGCGGGTGGTGCGTTGCCGTGATCGAAGACCGCGACGGCGAGGGCCGCCGGTGCAAGCCGCACCCCAAAGTGGTCGAGGGCTGCTACCAGCGCATCCCATTGCAGATCGCGTAGCACCAAGCGTTGAACATGTGCCAGACGAGCCTCCTCATCGTCACTCACCAGCACGATACCCATCTCGCGCACAGCTTCGAGATCATCATTAAACGTTTGCGCTGCAGCAGGGGTCGCATAGACCGGGTAACCCGCCTGCAGGTGGTCGTTGATTGCCCAGTGACCGGGGCCACCACCCATGATTACTCCGCTCAAAGCCAGTGCCACGCCGCGCGTAGTCGCCGCGCGTACCTGTTGCGCAAGCTGGGCGGTGGGCGACGGCAGCACGAGTTGCAACGCATTTTCGATTGTTTGCTCGGTATCCCAGACCAGCACATCTTGTGTGCCGGTGCCGACATCAATCGCTACCAGTTGCATAGTGGGACTCCTTATGAGACAACATAAACCCCTACCCGCCAAACCACTTGGCATTCAACCGGTCGAAAAAGCCCTCGTGGCGCAGCTGATCGAGAATGCGGTTGACTTCGCTCTGAAGCTGGTAGGCGGCAAGCGGGACGGCCATGACATAGGGTTCGAAGGTCAGCCCACGCGCTATTTTGAATTGGTGGTTACGCTCAACCAGCGTCAGGGCGCTGACCGAGTCGGTAATAACGGCATCGATCTCGCCATGCTCCAAGGCTGAGAGCGCGGCAGCGGGCAGTTCCCAATCGAAGCGGGCATGTAGCGTAGGTTGGGTACGCGCGAGGTGCCGTAATAAGGTATCACCATCACTGCCCAAGGCTGCACCAACCTGCCGCCCACCGAGCTGATCCTCAGCGATAATCGGGCTGGTGATTGGTACGACCAATACCTGTCCGGCATCGAGATAAGCAGTGGTGAAGCGCGCACGCCAGCCTTGCTCGGGAGCAAGTGGAAGAGCCGCCGCTAACAGATCAATATCGCCCGCTGCTAACTTATCGTACAGCGCATCATAGCCAACCGGCACAAATCGGGGCCGCAACTGGAGGCGGCGGGCGATCTCCGTCACGAGATCGACATCGTAGCCCTGCCAATGGCCGGCTTGTTCCTGAGCAAAAGGCTGAAAGCCCGGGTCAGTGCCAATTCGTAGCACCCCGTTTCGTGCAATCGCAGTCCACACCGGATCTGCGGCACCGTGGTTGGCATGCCAAACCGTCCAACCATAGCCAGTGAGCACCAACACTGCTGCCAACCGCAGGCCGGCATAGCTTATCGACTGTCGCATGCGGGCATCCTAACGAGCTACGCTCCGTTTGTCCAATTCCCCCGCTTCGCTCCACACCCCGCCATAGTCCTTTCCTCCACGACCGAACATGACCAATTTCTGGGTCGGGATGATAGGAGAGCCCCTCGCTGCATGCTATGCTTTGCTCCACCTGATCCATGATCCAGAAAGCGGAGTGCCCAGCTATGGCAAAGTTCTATAAAAAACGTGAAGCGACCCTTGCGGGGATGAGCACCGCTGCCTACCTACCAACTCAGCCGGTTGACTATACCTCATTACCCGTCGTTGAAGAGCAAGGGCGGCTAGCCCGCCTCAGTACTGTGCCACTGGCGGTCAGAGGCCTATTGGGCTTGCTGCTCTTGCTCGTCCTGGGGGGTCTGCTATGGAATTTGTTTTTTCATAAGCCGCCCAAGCCGGTTCCGCCGCCGCCTGCACCGGTTGCGACAATTAGCGATGCAACGGTAACCGGTGAAAACAGTATCACGCTGGCAGCAGTGATCACCAATCTCACCAAACCGGTGAGCGTGACCGCCCAATTGTTGCAAGCCGGGCAGCCAATCGCGTGGGCCGACCCCAAAACGGCGACCAGCTCGACTGGGCCAGATGGCAAGCTCGAAATGCGCTTGACCCGCATCAGTACGTGGCAGCAGATGCTGGATAAAAGCGCACCGTTGACAGTGCGGATCGACGTACCTGGAGCTAAAGCCGTCACTGCCGACCTTTCCGTTCCCACGCCCGTCTCAGCCGATTTTTACGCAGGTGGTGTTGTTGCCCCCGTTCCCACCGCCCTACCCACGTCCGTGCCTACGCCCGTACCCACCGCGCGCCCCGTGGTTAACCCACCAATGACGAAAGCCAGCGCTAGCTTATTGATCAGCCCTACGCTCGGCAGCTCCGTGTTACTAGTCGTACCGGCCAACACTAAGCTCGAGCCGCTCTTCCGCACAGATGACAATAGCTTCTTCTTGATCAAGCAAAACGACCAGGTCGGTTGGCTGCCTGTGGATCATCTGACGGCGACTGCCGACCAAATACAGAATATGAAGTCAATCAAACCGGATGCGGGCGCGGCCAGTGCCGGCCCGCTGAAAGCTACGGTCTTCAACGGGGGCAACATTCGCTATCGGCCAAGCAAAGAGAGCGGCACCGTGCTCGGCCAGATGATCGCAGGACAGACAGTTACACTAAAGGAAAAGTTGCCAACCGGCGAGTGGTATCACGTCGTCGCCCCTAATGCCGAAGGATGGGTCGCGCGCGACCTGCTCACGCTCGATTCACAAACGATCGCTACGGTGCCCCTCGCCAATCCGTAAATCAAACCGAAGGCAACGCGCTTTGATCGTCTGTGAGAAGCGTGTTGCTCAACAGTTGAGCGACGCCCGTTAGCCATGTTCATCCACCCACTACGCGGCCGCCTCCGCATGGCCAAGCATACAGATAAAACAACTAGTTAGTATAAGGATGACCTTAGGGTGTCCCAGCTCTTGTGCATCCTAAGGCTATCCCAAAGGGTGGATTTCCATGAGCAACGCTTCGCAATTGCCGATCCCCATCGATGAGCTGCCGGCTGGACTACAACTGGCAGTGCGCGGTAGTTCCAATCCACTGGATGCGATTGAAGCCGACCTACGTGCTGCGGTCTACGGTCAGGACCGCGCCATCGAAAGCGTGGTGCGCGCACTTAACCGCGCCAAGTTTGGCTTTGCTGCAGGCAGCCATGATCGTCCCTTGGTCAATCTCATGTTCCTAGGACCAACCGGCGTTGGCAAATCCGAATGTGCCAAGCGGCTGGCAGCCCGGCTCCATCCGGAAGGTGGAGGCTTCCTTAAAATCGACTGTTCACTGTTTTCGCAGGGCCATGAAGTCTCCGCGCTGGTCGGGGCGCCGCCATCATATGTGGGACGCGACCAGAAGCCGCTGCTCGATCCCGAAGTGATCGAGGGCGAGAACAGCATTGTGCTTTTTGATGAGATCGAAAAAGGCACTCCCGAGCTGTGGAATTTGCTGCTACAAATTATGGAGGATGGCGCGGTAACACTCCTCAACAGCGGTCGCTCGATCTCATTCCGCCGTACGATTTTGATTATGACAACCAACGTCGGTGCCAAAGAAATGATCGATTTTCTTGACAAGCGCAATATTGGTTTTCGCTCGTCGCGTTCAGACGTAGAAGCGACCGGGCAGCATATTTATCAGATTGGCTTCGAGGCTCTGCAGCGTGTTTTCAGCCCTGAATGGATCAACCGCATCGACGAGATCATCGCCTTCCGGCCCTTGTCGTCGATCACGATGTCGAAAATCTTCGACCGGATGATCAACGAAGCCAATGACCAGTATGCGCTGCATGGTATCCGGCTGAACGTCGCTCCCGGTGCGAAAGAGCATATTTTACGCCGAGGTTATAATCCACGCTTCGGTGCCCGTCCATTACGCGCACGCCTGCTCAAGGATGTCGATGCGCCACTGGCCGATCTTCTCGCCTCGGGTGGCCTACCCGACGGCAGTGAGGTAACGGTCGTCTATTCGGGCGGTCCGGTCAATCAGGAGCTTTCCTTTTTCTTTCAGCACAATGTGGATGTCGAGATGGAAGGTCGTATTCAGCGTGAACTCGCGCGTATCGTTCCTCGGGAACGTGCAGTTAACGAGGAGCCGAAGCCCAGCCCCAATGGACCTGTTCCGAATCAAGGCCCCGCCATGGCGCGCTCAATCGACGGCGTGCCACGCCCGTAATCTACCGCAGCGCCGAGGGCTCCCGGCGCTCCTCAAGCACCTAAACGTTCGACTAGGCAAGATCCAAAGTACGTACAACAGGGTTATACTAGCGTGGTAGCCGGCCATCGGCTCCTGGTAGGGGATCATTAATGCGCTTGTACGTTATTCGTCATGCTTTACCGGATTATAACCAGCCCGGCGTGTATCACCGGCCACCCGGTCCAGGTTTGACCGAGCAGGGTCTGCAGCAAGCGGCAGCACTGGTCCCCCTACTCCGTGGCACCAACATCCAGCGGCTGGTTGTGTCACCTCTGTTGCGCTGCCGCTTGACCGCCGAGCCGCTGGCCCAGGCGCTTAATCTCGACATGGAAACCGACGAGGATGTTATCGACCAGCAGCCGGAGGAAAAGCTGGCCGATGTTAACGTACGCATGCTACGCGCCGTGCTTAACCGCTGCGACTCACAGGTGGTTGCTGTGGTCTCGCATGCTGCACCGCTCGAGAATTTGCTCAAAACCTTGACGCGGAATACCGTGAAACTGCCGGAGCGTGACCGGCGGGGCTGCTACTTGCGCGAAGGGAGTGTATGGCGCGCGGTGCTGCACGAAGGCCAATGGGAGGCCAACCTCTTGCCGGTTGATGGCTACAGGTGTTGAAGAGTTTGATTGAACGTTGACACTGCCCCTATACACGGGTACCTTAAATAGAGGTTCCTGCGTTGAGGAGTGCTTTCGTGGCGTCATCTCAAGCTCGCGAGGCGAGTGTTATCCCACGGCTTTACCGGCTGATCCTGCCATACCGCCGCATGGTCAGTATGGGGCTGCTTTGTTTGCTCCTTGCGGTTGTCGCCGAACTGTATCCACCGCTGGTGTGGCAACGCGTCGTCGATGTGGGCATCGTGCACCGCGATTGGGCCTATATTATTCGCCAACTCGTACTGCTCGTGGTAGTGTTTGGGGCAGGGCAAGTTTGCTCGGCGGTACGTGGGGTATTGCTGGAAAAGGCCGGGCAGCAACTAACACTTGACCTACGGCTGCAGATCGCTCGCAAACTCCAATCACAATCAGCGGCCTACTTCAGCCAGCATCGCACCGGCGACCTGCTAGCCCGCCTTACCTCCGATGTCGATAGTGTCCAGGATGTGTTGATCCGTGGAACGGATTCGGTGGTCGCCAATGCGCTACGCGTAGGCGGCGTAGCCATCATCTTTGTTGCACTGCAGCCGGTGCTCGGTTTACTGGTGCTGGTACCGATGCTGGTTGTGGGAGTCCTGCTGTATCGCTATAATCGGCGCGTTCGCCCGGTCTACCGCTCGGCTCGCAAGCGCCTTGGCGAGCTAACGGCGCGGCTATCCGACAACCTTAATGGCGTGCGGGTGATTCAGGCCTTTGCCCAGGAACGGCGCGAAGCGAGTGCAATGGAGCGGCTCGGCCGCCAGCTGTATGACCAACAAGTACAGGCCGTCGCGCTACGCAATCGCGTCTTTCCCACTATTCGTTGGGTGGCGAACCTAGGCAACGTCGTCATGCTGGGTGGTGGCGTCTTCTTTATTCTTCGTCGACGCTTCACGCTCGGGGGTCTGCTGGCCTACCGCGGTTACGGGCGCTATTTCTATGGTCCGATTGACGACCTCGTGAGTATCAACGATCTGCTGCAACAAGCAGGCGCAGCCGGGCGGCGGATCTTTGAGGTCCTGGATGCGCCGGCGACGATTAGGGATACGCCGGGGAGCGTTCCACTCCCAAGGCCATTGCAGGGCGAGATTCATTTCCAAGATGTGACCTTCGGCTATGATGCAGAACACCCAGTGCTATACAATGTGTCCTTACACATTCAACCGGGTGAACGGGTGGCTATACTTGGTCCGTCTGGCGTAGGCAAGTCGACCTTGTTAGCCCTGGTTGCGCGGCTGTACGACCCCGACGCCGGTCGGGTGTTGATCGACGGCTATGACATCCGTGATGTGACCCTGGAGTCGCTGCGTTCTCAGACGGCCCAGGTTCAACAGGAAACCTTTTTATTCAATGCCTCGGCCCTCGAAAATCTGCGCTATGGGCGTCCCGATGCCTCGCTTATTCAGGTTGAGGCAGCGGCGCGCGCCGCCAATGCACATAGCTTTCTAGCGGCCTTGCCAGAAGGCTATGACACGGTCGTTGGCGAACGTGGTGTTAAGCTCTCGGGCGGCCAAAAGCAGAGGCTAGCGGTTGCGCGCGCACTGCTGCTGGACCCGCCGCTCTTGCTACTGGACGAGCCGACCAGTGCGGTTGAACCTGAGTCAGAGTCACTGATTATTGAAGCTCTCCAACGACTGATGCAGGGACGTACCACATTGATCGTATCGCATCGCTTGTCGCTAGCTCGTACAGCTGATCGTGTCGTCGTCATCGCCGATGGTCAAATTATCGAGCAAGGTACACCGAGCGAGCTTTTAGCCGATCCTGAAAGCCACTTCGCAGGGATGGTACAGGCTGAGCTCGAAGGGGCACCGCTGCGGGCATAACTGGAAGATAGTCGCGCCATCCACATGTCTATCAAAAGGGCTTATCATGCCACGAGGAATATAGGTGCGCCGCGGAGTCGTGTTCGCCCTAGGAGCCACGGCCTTTTGGTCAACCACCGGTCTCTTTATCGATCCGCTGGTGAGTACCTACAGTCTAACGCCGGTCCAGGTGAGCTTTTGGCGGGCATTGCTCGTTGCCCCAACGCTTGGACTATTTATAGCCTGGCGACAGCCAAGCGCCTTCCGCCTTAACCAGCGTGAAATCTTGTACTATGTCGTCTATGGCCTGGTCGGGATTGCAGTCTTCAACGTCATCTGGAGCGCCTCTGTCCAGGTCAACAAGGCGGCAGTCGCCACCGCGCTGATCTACAGTTCGCCGGTCTTTGTCACACTGGGAGCACGTGCACTCTTCGGTGAGCAGCTACGACTGCTCCAGGGTATAGCGATAGCGGTGAACGTGGTCGGCTGTGCGCTCGTGGCAGGGGTGACGACGCCAGTGGCACTGCTACATAATCTACAAGGGCTCGGCTTAGGGTTGGCCAGTGGGATAGCCTTCGCAGCCTACACGCTCTTTGGCAAAGGGGCGGCGCGCATGGGCTCACGAAGTTCGCTCAGCATCCTCTTCTATATTTTCACCATCGCGGCGATTGGCTTGCTAGGCTGGGGGCTGGCGACTGAAGGCATAACAGTCATCAAGCCTCATCTCGATATGTCGGGCTGGTGGCTGTTGCTCGGTTTGAGTTATGGACCCACACTCGGCGGCTATGCCTGTTTCACCGCGAGTCTGCGTACGCTGCCCGCCAGTACCGTCAGTCTTCTAACGACGCTCGAACCACCGATCACGGCTATCCTAGCCTTCCTACTTTTGGGACGAGCTATGACCATTATTCAGTGGCTTGGGACACTGCTGATCATGGTTGGGGTGGTGCTTATACAAGCGGGCGGGGTGCTGACATGGCGGCGGAGTCGGGCTGCTGTTGTCGCAGCACCGGCGGTCGACAGGTGAGATCGTTGGAAGCCGAAAGCTCGATAATCCCAATTACCTGTTCAAAATGTGGCTTCTGCCTCGGGCAATGGCAAGAGCCCTGTTAAAAAGATAAAAGATAGTGGATGTGTGTAAGCGACGTGACATGGCAAGGGGCTAGGGTACTAGGTGCTATGCTATACTGGCTGTAGTGAGCACACCGCAGATTCGACTAGAGCTTGATCGGGTCAGCAAGAGCTATGGGCAGCGCGGCGTGCTTCATAACATCGCTGGCGAGGTGGAAACCGGTGAGGTGCTGCTCGTTACCGGGCATAATGGGAGTGGCAAATCAACATTGCTACGGCTGTTAGCCGGCTTACAGCGACCGAGTTCAGGCACGATACGTTATATAACGAACGGCATAACGTACTCACCATCACGGGCTCAGAGACTGATCGGTCTGGTCGGTGCGGATGTTCAACTGTATCGCGAACTTACGGCGGATGAACATATTGACTTCATCGCTCGGTTACGGGGGCTGAAATTGACACGTCATGCGCGGAACCGTGAGCTTGACCGAGTAGGCTTGGGGGGCCGGGGAACGGAACA
>JBBRHB010000114.1:0-10773 GCA_038223355.1 Chloroflexales bacterium | reverse complement strand
AATCAAGAACTTCAAGCGGTTATCGAGCCGCTTCAACAGCGCGTGCGGACTGAACACCCGGCTCCGGGCGGCGGCGAGCTCAATCGCCAATGGTAGACCATCCAACCGCACACAAATCTCCGCCACCACCAGTGCATTCTCGGTCGTGACCTCAAACGTCGCCTGCACTGCGCGGGCACGCTGAATAAAGAGCGCCACGGCTGCATACTGCGTCAGCTTCTCTACCGTCGGCAGCTTTTTCGTGTTCGGGATCGGCAACGGCAGCACGCGGTATTCCTGCTCGTCCGACAGATGCAGCACCTCACGACTGGTCACCAGCACTTTGAGACGTAGGGCGTTCCTGAGGAGCGCCTGCACCAACGGTGCGGCCTCGATGATCTGCTCAAAGTTGTCGAGCAGCAACAGCAACTGTTTGTCATGCAGGCAGGCTTTCAGGCTCTCGAAGAGCGGCAGTCCACTCGCCTCACTGACGCCGAACGGTTCCGCAATGGCCGACAGGACCAAGGAAGCATCACGAATAGGTGCAAGCTCGACGAACCAAACCCCATCCGCAAAGTCATCGAGCATCTCGGCGGCGACCTGCAAGCTCAAGCGTGTCTTGCCGGTCCCCCCGGGTCCGGCGAGCGTGACGAGCCCCACGTCATCCCGCCGTAACAAGGCCTGGATCTCCGCCACCTCCTGCTCCCGCCCGAGCAGGGGACTCCGCAGCACCGGCAAATTGTGCTTCTCGCTATTCAGGGTAACAAGCGATGGAAACTCACTCGGCAGATTGGAGGTGACCAACTCCCTGATTCGCTCAGGGCGGATCAGATCCCTGAGCCGGTGTTCGCCGTGATCGCGAAAGGTGACGCCGGTGACGGCATCGCGGACGAGTTCGTAGGTCGCCTGCAAGAGGAGGGTCTGGCCCCCATGGGCCACGGCGCGGAGGCGGGCACAGCGGTTGACCGCCTGGCCGTAGTAATCACCCTCGCGGACGGTAGCCTCCCCAGTATGCAGCGCCATGCGGACCCTCAGCGGGCTGGCGGTCGGCCAGGGCTCGGTCGAGAAGACCTGCTGGAGGGCGGCGGCGGCGGCCACGGCGTCGGTCGCGCGAGTGAACACGGCAAAGCGGCTGTCGCCTTCGCCTCGTGGCCGGATGAGCGTCCCGCCGTAGCGACTGACGACCTCCTCAACGAGCGCATCATGGCGCACAAGTGCGGCGTGGGCCGCCAGGGGATCCTGTTCCCAGAGGCTTGTGCTGCCCTGAATGTCGGTGAGGAGAAACGTGACGATGCCGGTTGGAAGTTCAAGCATGGCAAGTACCTTGTCGAATACAGTTGTTGGTATCATGCGTAGTCAGCGATTTGAGTATGATACTCTATCTCCAATTGTAGTACTAGGAAGTGACATTTTAACGATCATTGAACGGGCAGAAGTAACGGGCGTGTTTGGCTCGCACTTTGTGAAAGCGTCGCGTCCGCGACAGTCATCAGCCACACTTCAGCCATCATCAATGGTTACCGGCCCGGGATGCGGTAGAATGACGGGTGTTTGGGAGTTTGCATGACACCTGTGCCACATCTGGGGCGACGGCTGGCGCTGTCGGCGGTGCTTGGAGCCGTCGTACTGGCGGGCCTCAGCGTCTTCACCGATCTGCGTGGTGTCAGACAAAGCTTCGCCAGTTTTCACTGGGTTGCACTCGGTGCGATCATGGGGTGGACGGTGTTCAACTACGTCTTGCGCTGGGCGAAGTGGGAATATTACCTCCGCAAGCTCGGTTTTGGGGCAGGTGTCAGTAGGCTTGACAGCGGGCTCATGTTTACCTCGGGAATGGTCATGGCGGTCACCCCCGGCAAGGTCGGCGAGGTATTCAAGTCCTACCTGCTTAAGCGGGTGAATGGCACACCAATCGCCTCGTCGGCCCCCATTGTTATGGCCGAGCGGCTGACCGACGGGCTGGGGATGCTGCTGTTAATGGCTGCGGGTCTTAACTTGTATCCAGCAGCACGACCGCTGTTCTGGCTTTTGGTGATGTTAGGGTTTGCGGCTCTCGCAGCGGTCCAGTACAAGCCACTGGCAGAATGGTTGCTGGTACGGGCCGCAAACATCCGGCTGACGCAACGCATTGCCCCTCAACTGCGGGCTTTTTATGCTTCGAGCTTTGCGCTGCTATCCTGGCGCCTTTTGCTGATATCTACAATCCTCAGCGTCATCTCCTGGTTTGGCGAGTGCATCGCCTTGTATTATGTGCTGACCGGGCTCGGCATCCCCGGCGATGCACAGCTCTTGCTCATCGCGACGTTTGTGTTTGCGGCCTCGACGCTGTTCGGGCTCGTCTCGTTCTTGCCCGGCGGCTTAGGCGCGTCAGAGGCGTCAAGTGCAGGACTGTTGTTGTTACTAGTGACGGGGTTGTCACGTGGTGGAGCAGCAGCGGCGACAGTACTAATTCGCTTTTGTACATTATGGTTGGGCGTTTCGTTGGGACTGGTAGCACTGTTGATCTTTGAGCAGCGCCATAAAAATCGGGCAGTGTTGCAAGACCGCTTGAACCAACAAAACGCTAAGATTTAAAGGGATTAATGAGAAGTATACGGCCTTGGGTATTCCTGGCTTGGCTCCTTACAAGCTTAGGCTTAAGTAGCTGTGGCCAAACGACGCTGTTAAGCGACGTGCATGCCGGCGACGGCCAGACGACGCCGGTTATTCATCCGAATGGCTCCGGTGATGCCACGACCATCGCATATCGCGTCGGCGAACCGGCGCTCGTCTCGGTCTACCTTACCGATGCCGCAGGCAAACACTACGTGCTGCGCAACCGTGAGCCGCGCGTGCCCATGACTACCGACTATGCACTACGCTTTGACGGGACGGTCCGCGGCACCTCACAAGGAGATACGACGATTGTCCAGCAGGTGCTACCGAATGGAACGTACCACTATGTCGTCAGAGCCGAGTCTCAAGCGACACGCCAGACGATGGAGCAGCAGGGTATCCTGGAAGTGCGCGACGCAGCAACAAAGCTCCCGTTGATAGAAGATCTGCATGTGGAGCCGCAAGTTGTCTCGCCAAATGAGGATGCGATCGACGATGTCACGACCTTCTCGTACCATCTGCCGATTACGTCCACAGTCAGCATTGCGATTCAAGCAGCTGATGGGCCTGTGCCGTTTATTACCGATCTGGTTGAAGGACCATATCAACAAAGTCATATTTGGGACGGCAAGCGGCAGGACGGGTCTCTACTGGCCTCCGGAACTTACACGTATACCGTAACTGCCCGCGATACCGTCGGCAATATTGTCCAACGCAAGGGCCAAATACGCATCGCGTCACCGGGTCGCTCCGAAGCGCAGATCACCTACTTTAATATCGCGCCGACCAATGTCGAGCTTGGAGGCGTGATTACGGCCACCCTTAAGGTAAAAAACACCGGCAACGTCCCGATCCGCACACAAGGCCCGGCCAGCGGCTACCGCTATACGACCCATGACATTTTTTCTTCGATTGATAGCCAGAAATGGGCTTCCAAGGGCGGTGGCTTCTGGCGTGTAGCGGTCGGCTATGATGGTGGACCTGGTTACCCCTTCCGCTGGGCCATGACCAGCCGGCCAATGGGCCAGTGGAATGTGCCCAACCAGTCTGATTTGCTGCAGCCGGGAGAAGAAGTGACGATTGTGGGGACCATTCAACTCTTGGAACGTCAAGACAAAATGTATTTTTATGCCGGGCTGGCACACGAAGGGGTTGGATACCCGGTAAATCGCATGGGCGTTACACTGATTAAAGTCGGGTTTTAATAACCGCGACTTACCGGAGCAAGCGTAGGCTACGCAGGCCATCAGGTTAGCTTGATGGCCCGCACATTACATACTGAATTGCCCCTGATGGAGCCTGCTATACATACCACCCGCGCCGATCAACTCACCATGTGTTCCCTGTTCCGTGATGCCTTGTTCGGTAACAACGATAATACGGTCAGCATGCTTGATCGTCGCCAGCCGGTGCGCGATAACCAACGTTGTCCGTCCCGCTGATAGCTCGGCGAGTGATGTCTGAATGATCCGTTCCGTTTCTGTATCAAGCGCAGAGGTCGCTTCATCCAGAATAAGAATCGGCGGGTTCTTCAAAAACATCCGTGCGATCGACAAGCGTTGCTTTTGTCCACCGGAGAGCTTAACCCCCCGCTCGCCGATCAGCGTGTCCAGGCCAGCCGGCTGAGCAAGAATGAACTGCTCCAGGTGAGCACGGCGCGCTGCTGCCCAGATCTCCTCCTCGGGTGCCTCCAGGTCGCCATACGCGATATTTTCCCGGATTGTGCCGAAAAACAGAAACACATCCTGCTGCACTATCCCGATCTGCCGTCGCAATGACGCTAGGGTGACCTTGCGAATGTCGTGACCATCGACGGTAATCTGACCGGCCGTAACATCATAGAAACGGGGCAGAAGGCTACACAACGTTGTCTTGCCCGCACCGGATGGTCCCACGAAGGCCACGGTTTCGCCTGGATTGATCGTCAAGTTGATGTTATTGAGCACCGGTCGCTCCGCCTCATAGGCAAACGTCACATCGCGAAACACAATCTCCCCGCATAGTTGCTCAATCTCGACCGCATCCAGTGCATCCGCGACTTCGGGAGCCGTGTCCATCACTTCCAGATAGCGTTTAAAGCCGGCAATGCCCTTGGGGTAAAGATCGATTACTGCGTTGATCTTGTCGATCGGCCGAAACAGAATGTTCGACAGCAGCAAGAAGCCGATGAACGCGCCGGTGGTCAATTGGCCGTGAAAGACGAACCATGCGCCGCAGATCAGCACAAAGAGCGACACGAGCCGCATCAGCACATAGCTCAGTGACGAGCTCCACGCCATGATCTTGTAGGCCATCAACTTCGTTTGCCGGAAGCGCACGTTGTTGACGGCGAACAGCCGCTGCTCATACTCCTCGTTGGCGAAAGCCTGGACCACGCGCATTCCACCGATATTATCTTCGACCCGTGCATTGAAATCCGCGACATCACTGAACAGGCGACGAAAGGTCTTGGTCATCTTCTGGTTAAAAAAGATTCCCAGCCAAATCAAAACCGGGATGACCAGGAAGGTCAGTAGCGCCAGCCTAACATGGATAGCCAACATGACGGCGAACGCGCCGACCAGCGTCATGATGGCGATAAAGATATCCTCTGGGCCATGGTGCGCCATCTCGCCAATATCCATCAGATCCGTGGACATGCGCGACAGCAAATGACCGGTTTTGTGATTATCGAAGAACCGGAATGACAGCTTCTGGAGATGATTGAACAACGACCGGCGCATCTCGGTCTCGATGTTAATGCCCAGCATGTGGCCCCAGTAGGTAACGACAAATTGGAGCAGTGTGTTGAAGGCATAGACACCAAGCAGCCCGGCAGAAGCTAGCAGGATCAGCTGCCAGTTGTTGCCGGGCAGCAGTCGATCGACCGTCTGATTCACAAAGATCGGAAAACTCAACTCCAGCACGGCCGCGACGATAGCGCACGAGAAGTCAAGCACGAAGAGCTTCTTATATGGGCGGTAATAGCTAAAGAACCGGCGAACGGTGGGCGAGATGTGGGACATATGGCCTCTGCTCCAAAACGACTACAATAAATGATTGTGGCTCTCTGTCTAATGATAATCAAAAATTCACATCTTGACAGCCAAGCTGGAAGGAGTATGATGGTATTAAAAGAGAAGTTACTAAATAAAAGGAAGCTTCCCGCCAACTGATTGAAGTTAGTAAGTAAACAGGAGGATTGCAATGAACATCGTCTTATGGGTTGTGCAGGTGGTGGCTGGTCTAGCCTTTTTGGGCGCCGGCAGTATGAAGGCAAGCCAGCCCAAGCCAAAACTGGCACCGAACATGCCGTGGGTTAACGACTTCTCAGACACCCAAGTGCGTGGTATCGGCGTCTTGGAAATTCTGGGGGGCTTGGGTCTGATTCTACCGGGTATAACCAGAATCGCGCCGTGGCTTGTTCCGCTGGCAGCCGCTGGCTTGATCATCATCATGGTTGGCGCGGCGCTCTACCATGCCCGCAAGCATGAGTATTCCGGGATGGTTCCAAGCCTTGTGCTGCTCTTGTTGGCTGCCTTTGTGCTCTACGGCCGGTGGATCGTAGCCCCGATATAATGGGGCTATACTGAAGGTACTGGTCACGGCGCTCAGTCCGAGCGCCACTAAAGGAGATGAGTCTATGCCGAAAGCCGATAAGCTTTCTCCAGGCGGCGTCAAGCTGCTACAAGAGAAGCAGATCGCACAGTTCGCGACCGTGATGGCGGATAACTCACCGCAGATTACACCCGTCTGGGTCGATGTTGAGCCCGATGGTAGCCACATCCTGATCAACACCGATGATAGCCGGCTTAAAACGAAGAATGCTGCTCAGAACCCCGAGGTGGCAGTGAGCGTCGTAGATGCGCAGAATGCCTATCGATATGCAGTAGTGCGGGGCACAGTGGTCGAGCGGCGCCACGAAGGTGCCTCTGAGCACATCGACCATCTGGCCAAGAAGTATTTGGGGCAGGAGCGCTACCCGATGCACACACCGGGCGAGTCACGGGTAATTCTGCGGATTAAGCCGCACCATGTGATGGAACAGGGCGTCTGACACCTTAGCCCCCAGCACAGGCAATGGCGCTGTGCTGGGGATTGTTAGTTTAACTATACGGAGCTCTCGAGGTCGTGGCCTGCTGATCGAAAGGCAGGCCGGAGATGCGCATAAGCTTGTCCCAGCGGTGAGAGGCTTCGATGAAGCGCTGGGTACCACTACGCGAGCGCATGACAACTGAGTATGTGCGGGCACCACCACCGGTAAACTGCACGCCCCGCAGAAACTCTCCCGTGGTTATGCCAGTCGCAGCAAAATGAGTATCATCACTCGCCGCGAGGTCATTGGTTTCGAGCACTTTGCCGGCGTCGATCTGCTCCCGCAGGACATAATCGCGCTCGGTTTGGTTACGCGGCCAGAGACGACACTGGATTGCACCCCCGACACATTTGAGAGCGCAGGCGGTGACCACTGCCTCCGGCGCACCGCCAATGCCCATCAGCATGTCTGCTGGTGCCTGACCGCTGGTCGTCGCCAGGGCGGCCTCAATATCGCCATGCAGGATAGTTTTGATCCGTGCACCGGCCGAGCGAATGTCGTCGATAAGCTGGACATGGCGCGGGCGGTCAAGCACGACGATCGTCAGATCACCGACAGCTTTGCCTAATGCCTGGGCCACAAGCTCGACGTTTTGTTTGACCGACGCGGTTATGTCAATGGCATGCGCAGCGCGCTCACCCACGGCAATCTTTTCCATATACATAATATGCGGCGAGGCATAGAGCGATCCGCGAGATGCAATGGCCACGACCGCAATCGCACCGGGCATACCTTGGGCCAGCAGGGTAGTACCGTCGATTGGATCGACAGCGACGTCAACCTCCGGAGCTTGGCCATTGCCCAGCTTTTCACCGACATACAACATCGGGGCCTGATCTTTCTCGCCCTCGCCGATCACGACGACTCCATCCATATCCACGCTGTCTAGGGCATAGCGCATGGCGTCGACCGCTGCTTGATCGGCACCATTTTTATCACCGCGACCCATCCAGCGGGCTGCCCGTAAAGCGGCAGCCTCAGTCGCACGAACCAACTCAAAACCAAGGTTCCGTTCAATTTTCATGATGCACTCCTTTGTGCCGGTCGTGGCAGCCAAAGCTACGCATCGCTTACACGCTCCAGCACGACAACGTTTTCAGCATGGTAGGTTTGCCCAAACAGATCAAACCCACGTGCTGCCACGATCTGATACTGCGTAAGCATCGCGACATCGGCGACCTGCGTGATCGGGTTGCAGGAAATATAGACGATGCGTTGTGGTCCATGCCGGTCAAGGCGGCGGCAGACCGGCGGCAGCAGACCGGCCCGCGGCGGATCAAGCACGGCGACGTCACCTGCTTGCCAAGCAAAGTCACGAACAAGCTCGGCAATATCGCCACCAATGATTTCCGTTTTGCCGGCGACACCATTCAGCTCGACATTGACGCGCAATAAATCTACGCTCTCCTCCACCAGCTCGGCCGCCAGGACATGCTCGATAGCTCGTCCCAGGACGATGCCAATTGTGCCGACACCGGCATACAGATCGACTAGGCGAGTAGCACCGGCCACGAAAGGCGCACAATAGTCGAGGATCTGCTCGAAGCCTTGCGGGTTATTTTGAAAGAAGGTATTCGGCCCCATGAGCAACTGCGCACCAGCAATATACTGAGTCAAGTGTTGGGCACCCCAATGCCCGAAGGCCGCGCCGAAAGAGATATCGGCATGGCGCGGGTTGTGCAGCCACCATACACTCGTCGCACCCTCGTCCAGCGCAAACTGCGCAGCCTGCGCCATGGCATCAAGGTAGTCGTGCTCAGCAGTGATAAAGGTCAGCATCCAATCATTACGCACGTTTCGGCGCACGACGAGATAACGCAAAAAGCCAGTGTTATGGTACACGTTATAATCAGGTACGTTCAAGCTTCGTACGTATTGGTAAACACTCCGCACCTTGGCGAAGAGCAGCGGCGGAATCAGGTGACATTCTTGCAGATCGACCACCGAGTAGAAACGCTTGCGTTGGCGCAGGCCAAAACGGTCGTCGGAGCAAACGTAATCCATGCGCAACCGGTAGTTGAACGGCTCTAACGACGGGGTGACAACATACTCGTCAATGACGGTCGTCGGCAACTGCTCGCCCCAAATGCCTAGTAATGCCTGACGTTTGGCGGCTACCTGATCGACATAGGAACGGTCTTGCAAGGCACAACCACCACAGATGGGAAAATGTTGACACGGCCAATGATCGAGGTGGGGAGCGGCTTTCAAAGCTGCCGTGATCCCCTTTTCCAGGCGTTTTGACATGCACACGATTATAGCAGGGATACACGGTGGCCGATGTGCGCGGATGAGCGAAAGCATATATAAGTGACGTGGTTAGATCTGATGGTGCTGGCCGTGCTGGGGCTGGCAGCGATCGGTGGCTATACGCAGGGCTTTTTGCGAGGAATGGCACGCTTACTCGGCCTGCTAGCTATTTTGCTGCTCGGCTGGGGAGCAATGCTACGCTTTGCCGATCAGCCGACGGCCCAGGCGACGATGCTGTGGGCGCTGGGCACAACTGCCCTACTGACTATGTTGGTCGCGGGGGTCGTGTGGTCCTTGACGCATGCTACCCCAAGCTTTGTTCACCGGCTACTGTGGAACAGGATGCTTGGCATTATCCCGGCACTGCTGCAAGCGCTCCTCGTCGTCGCCCTACTGCTCGCACTGGCCGAGAGCCTAGCCCCAGAGCAATCAACGCAAGAACTGATCCGTAATGGCGTTGTGACCGGTCCACTGCTCCTGCCATTTCAGCTTATCGAGCAAGCCTTGCTGCCCGGCTAGGTCAACCACTCCGTAATCATCGGGGCTAGCTGTCCTAGTGCCCGTTGGAGCATGCTCACAACTAGCCAAGGACCGTAGGGTGATACGCCACAGCCTTCATACCACTACAATAAAAGAATTATCCGGCTACCGTCTCAATAGTCGTCATAGGCAACCAACCGGTTGCCGGGAAAAAGAAATATGCTCCTAGGAAGCGCGCGACCCACCGACCACGTCGAAGTACAAGCTCGTGGACATGCTTTTCGCGGCCCGCGTATAGCCCGAGGGTTAGCGATTCTCGCCGGCTTACTCGTGGCGTTGATTGCAACGACCAGTGTCGTGGAGCTTCAGCGTTATGCCGACGAGCGCAGGCAAGCTGAAGTCCTCGTCGCACATTCTGAAGCACTCGTGAACCAGTTGAAACGTCTGGAGCTTGAGGCCGAAAGTGCACAGATGCTCACACCAGAGACGCGGCAGCAGGCGGAGGGCATACGACAAGATGTGGACCAGGCACTCCAGCGCTTGGCACAGATCGATCCGCAGAGTACGGCCCAGCGTCGTATGCGCACCGCCATTAATCAGTATTTAGATAACAATCGGGAGTTATTCCGGCTCTTTACGACCGGGCAGCTCAAGGTGGCACTTGCATGGGACGCAAGCCACTCCGATCCGAGCTATGATGCAATCTTCGATGGCACAGCCACCGCTAGCGCGATTTATAGGGGGGAAGCCCAGCAGGCCGTCGGTGCGGCTACTGGAGGTGCTGCGTTGACGATGGCGATGGCCTCGCTCGTGCTCGGACTGGTATTTTGGCGCTTCGAACGTTCTCAACGTGTCGTTTTGGAGTTGGCGACCGAACAGCGTGCCCTAAGAAAGAGTGAGGAACGCTTCCGTTCGCTCGTGCGTAACGCCTCTGACGTTATTGTGATTGTTAACCCCGCCGGGATGTTGCAATATCACAGTCCGGCCGTCCAAGAGTTGTGGGGCTATGCCCCCGAGGCTCTACAGGACCGGCACATTTGGACATTGGTCGCACCGCAGGAGAGCAAGACAGCCGAGAACCTGCTGGTCGAAACCAGTAGGACACCGGGCCTCACCATCACGACCGAACTGTGCTGCCGGCATGCTGACGGCTCATGGCGCAATTTTGAAGTGATCGCCAACAACTTGCTGGAGGAGGCGGGCATCGGCGGCATCGTGCTAACGTTTCATGATATTACTGTCCATAAACGGTTCGAGCACGAACTAACCCACCTCGCCTTTCACGATACCCTTTCCCAACTACCTAACCGGGCGCTGCTCATCGATCGGCTCGAACGTGCCCTCGCCCGCGCCGACCGGCGAAACGCTTCCGTCGCCGCGCTTTTTCTTGATCTCGA